>NZ_RRYX01000276.1:0-435 GCF_014861375.1 Psychrobacter sp. FME5
AATCATTGGTATACAGCTTTTGCGCGCGGTGCTGATTAAGTGCAAGCTCTTTTCGCCCTTCGATAATAGATTGATAATCTTGATACAAAAGATCATTAATCTCCCTTAATTCTGTTAAATGCTTATAAACGTGCTTCACCAAAATGGTACTTACCCAAATCGTCATTACAATCCAAACCATGATGATCAGTAATAATGGCAATGACAACCAACTCAAGTATAAGGCGACTCCGCTAGATAAAATAATCCCCTGAACCAACTCTGGCATACGGACAAAAGCGACGGTAATCGATTGGATGTCGGTAGACAAGCTGGCGAGTAGTTGGGCGTTCCCTAACTTGTCAATCTGCGGAACGTTGGTATCGATAATTTGTTTTACTAGCTTGGTTCTGAGCTCATACACAAATCTATGACCCAAGCGGGTTAGGGCATATT
>NZ_RRYX01000277.1:0-424 GCF_014861375.1 Psychrobacter sp. FME5
GGCATTATACGCTTGTTTGAGAGGCGGTCAAGCTAATATTGAAGTTTATTTTATATATATTATAACGTATTGAAATACATCAACTTAAATAAGCTTAATGAATTACTTTTTTTCTAATAACCCAAAATCAGAATACTAATCTTCTGACATGCAAGATAATAAAATTAGGTATATATCTAAAACTAAAATTGAAAACGTACTTTTATAAAACAATAAACCATATATAAAAGTTTAATCGTTATTATGTGTTGAGTAAGAGGTTATTTTTACAATAGCTTTCAGGGTACGGACCAAACCAAATTAGAACATGGTTTAGTGGATCACACTATAAACCCCACACGAAACAAAACCCCCTTACACTTTCGCGTAAGGGGGCTTTATCTAGGAATAGAGAGCTGACGATGACCTACTCTCACATGGCCGG
>NZ_RRYX01000278.1:0-422 GCF_014861375.1 Psychrobacter sp. FME5
TATCGGCATAAAAACTATCAAGACTTAGCGGCTTTTAGCTACTGTGCGGCTAAGCAAGAGAGATACTATGGCTTTGAGGGACATTTGCTTGTTAATTTATCTGGCATGATTAAAGGCTTTACCGTTGCCCCTGCCAATGTTGATGAAAGAGCGGTTGCGCCTGATATTACGGACCATATCCATGGTTTGCTCGGCGCTGATAAAGGGTATATCAGCCCTAGTCTGACATCGTACTACGACGCTCAAGGAGTGGATTTACAAACGCCACTCAGAGCCAATATGAAAGAGGATAGACCCAAACCTGTGGTAAGGCGGCTAATGAAAGCCCGCCGTATCGTTGAAACAGTCATTGGTCAGCTATCAGAACGATTTAATATACAAAGAGTGCGAGCAAGAGATTTATGGCATTTGTCTCATCGATT
>NZ_RRYX01000279.1:0-417 GCF_014861375.1 Psychrobacter sp. FME5
AAGGAATTAAGTATATGGTAGTAGATATCACTAACCCCGAATTAGTAGACAAAGATGAATTTCTACATAATGTACTACAAGCCATAGAGAATTTCTATTGCAATTTATACTACGCTATTGCTGATAGAAGTGTATTGATATTGATATTCAATCTAAGCGATAGTAAGTATGCTGATGAGATTGAGATATACATAAACCTACACGCTCCAACTGCTAGTTCCCAAGCGGTCAAACGTACTGATATCAAAGACCTTGACTGCATGACCTACGCATACCATGACGCTGATGGATGGGAGCGTGGGAGCGCAATTAAAGTTAAAGAACTAAGTATGGACGATATTTTTAACCTAATGGAAAAAGTATATGCTAGACGACTAAAGGATGGTGAGGTCTGCCATGCCGAAGTAGCTTAACTAG
>NZ_RRYX01000280.1:0-416 GCF_014861375.1 Psychrobacter sp. FME5
GCTGTTATCTGGATTGCTATTGGCATTTAATCTGCTAGGTATGATGGCATTAATGATGACCAGTAAAAGACATAGGAATAAGTTTCATCTCAAACGGCCACTCTTAGTCGCCGTAAGGTCAAACCTGCTATCTCATCATGATGAGCAGAAACGATATATCACTAAACAGCAAAGGTTACGATGGCTGGGATTGCTACTGCTATTGATAGGTTTCATCTTAACTTGTTCATCGCCTCATACTGGTTATTTTATCGTTGTCTGGTTTGCTAGCTTAATCGTAGCAGCAGGAGTTGTATATTTAAGCATGGTTATTTATGAAAAACTGGCATAGCCAGTTTATATAAAAGCGCCAAATTCAAAATAAAATGCTGCTATAAAATTTCCCCGCTTGCAGTATGCTTTGATATTAAACATTT
>NZ_RRYX01000029.1:0-27588 GCF_014861375.1 Psychrobacter sp. FME5
AACCGTTCGCTATTTTTTTTGCCATCAATTTGTCGCCAATGTTCAACACGCCCTATATATTGATTGTTTTATACAGGATTGTTTATATCAATAAAGGTAACAGGAAGCCCAAACTCTGCAGCAATCAATTCACCCAGTGCTTGAATACCACCACGTTCGGTCGCGTGATGACCACAGGCAAAGTAATCAATACCCAGTTCACGGGCAATATGGGTAGTCCGCTCTGATATTTCACCAGAGATAAACGCGTCACAGCCCATGAGTGCGGCCTGTTCGATCATATCTTGTGCGCCGCCCGTACAGATACCGACCCGTTGAATAAGTCTATTATTCTCCGGCTCAGATTCAGTATGAACCGATGCATTATAATGAGCAGAAATATGCAACGGTATGCGTCCTAGAGCGTCGGTAATATGGGCGATAAGACTTTGAGTACTCTGTGGTTTGCAGGTAGCGATATTGCCAACGGGACGTGACTCGTCAGGATAAAGCGCTCCAGTGATGGTCATATTCAGAGTCTCAGCCAGCTTAGCATTGTTGCCAATAACAGGATGCGCATCAAGCGGTAAGTGGTAGCCGATCATAGAGATGCCATGTTGCATGAGTTTACGGATACGCTGACCTTTCATGCCAGTGAGAGGCGCAGGTTCACCTTTCCAAAAATAACCATGATGCACCATAATCGCGTCAGCATTGTCAGCAATAGCGGCATCAATTAAGGCGTCGCTAGCGGTCACACCAGTGACGATACGCTGGATAGGGCGTCCACCATCTACTTGTAAGCCATTTGGTGCATAGTCTTTAAAGGCATCGGCTGATAAATAATCATCGCAAAATGCGGCTAAATTTTGTGCGCTAACCGTTGTCTCGGTTAGGGTATTGTTTGCGGTCATGGTATTCCCTTATAATTGTTTGAATGTTTCGTTGTTTTAATGGTTAAAGTACTTATAAATAATAAAACATTTGCATAGAGGTCATTTTAGCATGACACTGCAAAAGAGTAGACAAAGCGAATAACTGAAACGGTACACGATGCGTTACTATTCGGCTGTGTAGCCAGTTATAATCTGCATACCCGAACCTGTATGATTAACAGTGTTCAAACCATCTTATTTAAGTGCTCATAATGGTTAACTGTCCAAGATTGGTAGGCACGGTTTGATATTATTCATCATTGTCTGTTTTTACAAAAATTTATAGAGGTTTTTATATGTCGTCATCTCGGAACACCAGTAACAAGGCGTCTTCCTTAAAATGGTTACCTTGGGTTTTATTGCTGATAGTGATTGCCGCGTTTATCTGGTTGTTTACAAGTATGAAAACGACATCAGAGGCCACATGGGAGCCGCCAAGAACCACGCCAGCTGAGCAACAAGCGTCGGAGCCAGTCGCAGACACGCCAGCACCTATCTCTTCTTATCACAATGCAGTTGCCCGTGCGTCGCAATCAGTGGTCAATATTTATACCACGCAAACGATGGCAGAGCATCCCTATATGGATGATCCTGTGTTGCGTCGGTTCTTTGAGTTTCATAGTGGACCATCACAAGAGCAAGGCAATACCAATTTAGGCTCTGGTGTGATTGTATCTGAAGATGGCTATATCGTAACCAATGCCCATGTGATCGAAAAGGCAGATGAGATTACCGTAGCCTTTAATGATGGCCGCAAAAGCCGCGCTAAAATTATCGGTACCGATCCAGACAGTGATTTGGCTGTTATTAAGGTCGATATGCAAGGATTAACGCCGTTAGGATTTCGTGAAAACCCCATCCGAGTAGGCGACTTGGCCTTGGCGATTGGTAACCCATTTGGTGTCGGTCAAACAGTGACCCAAGGTATTATTTCTGCGACTGGACGTACCGGACTTGGCGTCAATAAGTTTGAGGACTTTATCCAAACCGATGCGGCTATTAATCCTGGTAACTCGGGTGGCGCGTTGGTCGATGCTCGTGGTGAGCTGGTCGGTATCAATACGGTGATTTTCTCACGTTCTGGTGGCTCTATGGGTATTGGCTTTGCTATTCCCACGGCTATCGTTGAGCAAGTAATGAATGCGCTGATTAAAGACGGTAAGGTGAGTCGGGGGTGGTTGGGTATCGAAATACAATCACAACTTCGTGATCCAACGCAGCTTGAAACCTCAACGGGTGTAGAAGTACTCAAGGCCATCAAAAATAGTCCTGCTGCCAAAAGTGGTCTTAAAGTCGGCGATATTATCTTGACTATTGACGGCGTTGAGATGACTGACGCCAACACCTTGATCCAATACGTTGCGCGTAAGCCGCCTAATACCGAGCTTGAGGCGCAAGTGTTACGTAATGGTAGCAATCAGCAGGTGACTATATTGTTAGAAGAACGTCCAGAGCAACAGCCCATCGAGCGCCCAGTAGTTATCCATGATGAAACGCTTGGCGGTCGCGGGCATCCTAGTTTACAAGGTGAAGGGCAAGAAGTACCAATGATGTCCAAAGAAGAGCGTGACCGTATGCGCGAAGAGCTGTTGCAGCTGTTTGAGAGAGATGGCGCACCTCGGTAGAATGGGTCTAATATAGGCAGTCTGTAGATACTAAAATCAGACCTAAATAAAATGAGTACAGATACTATAACGCGCTACTGAGATAAACTTTCCTTGCTTGCTGTGTCTGCGCAGACAGAGGCGGCGCAAAATTGTCCCAGTAACACGGTGTTTGTTTTATAGTGGGTCGGCTATATCGACAATAAAAAAGCGCGCTATCTTATAGATAGCGCGCTTTTTTTATCATTATTTTTAAATTTTACTGGTCGAAAGAATCGTGGTTAATATAAATCACGCCTTGTACTCGACAGCAGCAGGGCAGGATTTCATCTTCCTCAATCATGGCAAGCGGCGCAAACGGATAATCAATGACATGCGAGCTGGCAACGCGCTTGATTCGGCAACTGCCACAGTAGCCTTCCTTACATTGATAGTTGATATCATGTCCGGTACGTAGTAGTCCATCAAGCAGACTTTCGTCGTCATGCAAGTAAAATTGCTGCTTACTCGTCATTACCCAAGTCATGGCTTTATCCTATCCTTTTAAAGTAAGGTCAACCCTAAATAAAATAAGCTCAAGTATTATCACGCGCTACTGGAACAAGTTTTACTTGCTTGCTGTGCCTGTATCTGCGCAGACAGAGGCGGCGTAAAACTTATCCCAGTAGCACTGCATTCATTCTATGGTAGTTCGACTATATTAAAAGCTCAGTTTTAAAAAAACTGTTTTCTAAAGCTCTATAACTCAAAGTCATCAAAATCACTGTCTGATAAATCTGAATCAATTTGACCAACCAAGTACGAGCTGATTTCCGTCTCTTGCGGCGCAACTTGCACATTATCAGATGACAACCATGTGTTGATCCATGGAATGGGGTTTGATTTAGAGTTCGGGAATGCCACAGGCAAGCCAACGGCTTCCATACGCAAGTTGGTGATAAATTCGATATATTGGCAAAGAATGTCTTTATTGAGACCAATCATCGAACCGTCTTTGAATAAATAGCCCGCCCATTCTTTTTCTTGTTCAGCCGCCTTACGGAATATCTCGATACTTTCATCGAAACACTCATTGGCAATCTCGACCATCTCAGGATCGTCACGGCCATTACGCATCAGGTTGAGCATATGCTGGGTGCCAGTCAGATGTAGCGCCTCGTCACGAGCAATCAGCTTAATGATTTTGGCATTACCTTCCATCAGTTTGCGCTCAGCAAAGGCAAACGAGCAGGCGAATGATACATAAAAACGAATGGCTTCTAAGACGTTAACTGCCATCAAGCACAAATACAGCCGTTTTTTCAGTGATTTTAAACTAACGGTCACTTCTTTGCCATTGATGGTATGCGTGCCAGCACCGTGCATATTGTAAAGCTGTGAATCAAAGTACAAGTCATCATAGTACTTGGCGATATCAGAGGCGCGCTCTAAAATGTGCTCGTTTTGCATGATGTCATCAAACACGATACCTGGGTCATTGACGATATTACGAATGATATGGGTGTAGCTGCGCGAGTGAATGGTCTCAGAAAACGTCCACGTCTCAATCCACGTCTCAAGCTCAGGAATAGACACCAGTGGTAATAGCACCACGTTTGGACTACGACCTTGGATAGAGTCGAGCAGGGTCTGATATTTTAAATTACTGATAAAAATATGTTGTTCATGTGACGATAGGTTGCCGTAATCGATGCGGTCTTTTGATACATCGACCTCTTCTGGACGCCAAAAGAATGACAGCTGCTTTTCAATCAATTGTTCAAAGATAGGGTGCTTTTGCTGGTCGTAACGAGCGACGTTGACTGGATTACCGAAAAACATCGGCTCTTTTAGCGCGTCGTTTGGCGTTTGGGAAAAAATCGAGTAAGTCATAGTGCTACCTTTATAAGTGTTACAGTTATAAATCTAAATGATTGAAAATAATGTTTTAGATATATGGTCAAAATTACGTTATAGGCTCTTGGTTGCCAGCTCTATATTACAGGTTCTCTAAAGATATCTGTGTCGGTTCTTGCCCATCATTCATATAGGCTTTGAATATTTCGCTGAGCTCACTATCATCCAATCCTTCCAGCTCATCGATAGCGCTCTTACGCAGCGTACTTAAATCAACATCTTCTGGTGCTGTTTTTACTTCTTTTTTCGGCTGCTTCTTTGCTGGTTTTTTCGGTGCTTTGGCAACGTCATTTTTTGGTGTTTCTAGCTTTGATGCTGCGCTTGCACTTAATTGCTGACGAACCTCTTCGATGTCCACTTCTATTTGTACGATATGCGAGCCACCATCGTTTAGGTCTGAAAATACGTTAGGGATAAACAAACCACCGTCTTTGATGATTGCGGTATATTGCACTCTATGACCTCCGTCATTTTTATTCTTTGTTTCAATTAGGGTTGGCGTGTTGCCAGACTGTCATATATTTTATTGTTTTCTCTTTTGCCTACTGCTAGCACATAAACCACGACCACATCATCTTTGACGGTATAAACCAGTCGATAGCCTATGGTGCGTAGTTTGATTTTATAGGCATCTTTATGTCCTGAGAGTTTTGAAGCAGGAACACGCGGGTTTAATAAGCGCTGCTGTAATTTTTTCTTAAACTGCTGCTGAATACTGGGCGCTAACTTTTTCCATTCTTTTAATGCTAAAGGATGAAACTCAAGATTATAAGTCATCCAAAGTTACCTTTATAGGAACTTGCCCGTCATTCATTCGAGCGCTAACGGTTTGGCTTAATGCCATATCGTCCATTGCTTCCATCATGCGCTCATACATATCGGTTGAAACTAAGTAAGCCACAGGTTTATTGTGGTTTAAAATAGCAATAGACTCACCGTCTGACTGTTTAATCAGTGCCGAAGGGTTAGTCTTTAACTCTGAGATACTGGCTGTTTGTGTTGCAAATATCGGTTGCATGATTCATTCTCCGCTAATATTACGCTCTAAATATAGGGCTAATATTAGCACGAAAATTAGGTCTTAATTGTTACCCTATTTATTTAAAAAACTGTGAGTAGGTTGGTGTCGAGGAATGAAACCCAACGAATTATTTAATTAAAATGTTGGGTATCGTAAACTCTATCAAACCTGTACTTTCTAGTTGATATTTCTTGGATTTAAAGTTTCAGGAAATAAGTCGTCAATAGAGCCTTTTTTAGGATAGGCTTTATTGATCGAATACATAAGTTCCTCCCAAGTATCAGCTACTCGCATTAAACCAATGATGCTATGTAAATGCATTTCAAGTGCCTTTCTGCCTTGATTTTCTGATAAATGCTGATGATCTCTATGTTTTGTAGTACCTTTCTCATCTCTTGAATTTAGCTTTTTAAGCTCATCGACTAATCCTGCTGCCATACGACCATATACAATATCATTAGTGTATTTACCAACAACACCTGGTCTATTGAACGTGCTCCATTTCCAATTCTTTAGCCTAAAGATTTGCTCATAATATTCATCTGGAAATGTCTTAGTCCATGCAATAAGATCTTTACTTATATATTCGTTAAGAATTGCCTGCAAAGCTTCTGCTTTACGAATATTTTGATAACCAGTAGCTTCATCCACCAAGGCAATAATGCCAACTTTGGCTAATGATCTAATAATTATCGACGCTTGTATAACTGTTTCTTTCTGGTTTTTATGAATCACTGTTCCAGCTTCGTCTGCTAGTATATAAAGTTCACAGACCAATGGAATAATTATTGCATCAAAACCTTGAAAGCTTTTGCCATTTTCGGCCTGATAGGATATTTTTTCTTTTACATTATTAAGTTCACTAGACACATATGGTTGTAGGTTTTTAGCATCCATAAAAGAAGGTGTATCTGGTAATCGTGCATTACCTCTACTTTCTCTACCTAATGCTTTAAATACATCTGAATGTTTAATTATTCGTCTACCATCATTAAGAACAGCACACTCTAACTCAACATCAGCAATCTTCATTGTGCCTGTATATTCTGAAACTAGCATAAAAAATCCTTTTCATATTAGCTGATATAGTAGCAAACAGCGGGCTTAACCCAAAAGCCAAACCCGCCATCCGTCAGAAATTCTATTTAAAGAATTTCTCTTGCGAACCTTGAGGAGGGACAAAGCGAAGCACTGCTTCGTCCCGACGCAAGAGAAAATTTATAATTTTCTGGCAATGCAATTTTTTAACGGTTCTCAAATCTTACAAGCACCGCCAGCACAATCATCTTCCATATCCGCTTGGGCATCATTCGCACCATCACGGGTATTGTGATAATACAAAGTCTTCACGCCAAGTTTATAAGCGGTCAACAAGTCTTTTAGCAACGTTTTCATCGGTACACGCTGACCATCAAAGCGTGTTGGGTCATAGTTGGTATTGGCAGAGATACTTTGATCGACGAACTTCTGCATGATAGCGACCAGCTTTAGGTAACCGTCATTGTTCGGCATTTGCCATAGTAGCTCGTACTGATCTTTTAGCTTATCAATCTCAGGCACGACTTGCTTTAGGATGCCATCTTTTGACGCTTTGATAGACACCAGACCGCGTGGTGGCTCGATACCATTAGTCGCATTGGCAATCTGACTAGACGTCTCAGACGGCATCAAAGCGGTTAGGGTAGAGTTGCGCAGACCGTGTTCGGTAATCTCGCCACGTAGCGTTTCCCAATCGAGATGTAGCGGCTCTTGGCAGATTTTATCCAAGTCTTTTTTGTAGGTATCAATCGGTAAAATACCTTGCGAGTACGTCGTCTCATTAAAGGCAGGACACGCGCCTTGCTCTTTGGCCAATTTATTTGAGGCTTTTAAGAGGTAATACTGTAGCGCTTCGAAGGTTTGATGGGTTAGACCAAGCGCTGAGTCATCAGAATAGCGTGCGCCATTTTTCGCTAGGTAATAGGCGTAGTTAATCACACCAACGCCTAAGGTACGGCGACGCATGCTGCCATTTTCGGCCGCTTTGACTGGATAGTCTTGATAGTCGAGTAGGGCATCAAGGGCGCGGACGATTAGCTCGGCTGGCTCTTCGATATCGCTGACGTTTTCAACTTTACCCAAGTTCACCGCTGATAGCGTACAAAGGGCGATTTCGCCTTCTTCATCATTGATGTTATCAAGTGGCTTGGTTGGTAGCGCGATTTCCATACATAGGTTTGACTGACGAATCGGCGCAACGGTCGCATCAAATGGGCTATGGGTGTTGCAATGATCGACGTTTTGGATATAGATACGACCAGTGCTGGCGCGCTCTTGCATCATCAGACTAAACAAATCTGCTGCTGGGATTTGACGGCTGCGAATGCTCGGGTCATTTTCGTATTTGGTGTATAGCTCTTCGAACTTGTCTTGATCTTCAAAGAACGCGTCATACAAACCAGGGGTATCACCTGGAGAGAATATGGAGATATCTTGACCCTTGATGAGGCGGGTATACATGGTTTTATTTAACTGTACGCCATAATCCATATGACGCACGCGGTTGTCTTCGACGCCGCGGTTGTTTTTGAGTACCAATAACGACTCAACTTCTAAATGCCATAATGGGTAAAATAACGTCGCTGCACCGCCACGTACGCCGCCTTGTGAGCAGCATTTAACCGCTGTTTGGAACAGTTTATAGAATGGAATACAACCAGTATGCTGGGCTTCACCGCCACGAATCGGGCTACCAAGGGCACGAATACGACCGGCATTGATGCCGATACCGGCACGTTGTGACACATAGCGTACGATGGCGCTGGTGGTGGCGTTGATTGAGTCTAAGCTATCACCACATTCGATTAAGACGCACGAGCTAAACTGGCGCGATGGGGTGCGCACACCAGACATGATAGGCGTTGGTAGCGAGATTTTAAATTGTGAGGTCGCATCATAGAAGCGTTTAACGTAGCTCATACGCTCAGATTTGTCATAGTTAGCAAACAGACACATACCAACCAGCATATATAAGAACTGCGGGCTTTCATAAACCGTTTTGCTGACGCGGTCTTGCACAAGGTATTTACCCGCCATTTGCTCAACAGCAGCATAAGCAAGATTCATATCGCGCCAGTGGTCAAGATATTCTTCTAATTCATCAAATTCCGCACGGCTATAGTCAGCTAGGATATGCTGATCGTATTTACCGGCATCAGTTAGCTTTTTAACATGGTCATACAAGTGAGGAGGGGTGAATTTATTATAAGCAATCTTACGCAAATGGAAGATGGCCAAACGCGCGGCTAAATACTGATAGTCAGGCGTGGTTTCAGAGATAAGATCAGCGGCAGACTTGATGATGGTCTCGTGAATATCGCGAGTTTTGATGCCTTCATAAAACTGAATGTGCGACTTTAGCTCAACTTGTGATACCGACACATTATCTAAATCATGAGCAGCCCACTCGATAACCTTGTGAATCTTATCTAAATCAATAGGCTCTAAACGTCCATCACGTTTGGTTACTTGGATTTTATCGATATGTGTCATGCTGACCTCGTAAGTTGATTGCTGGGCAATTAATTTATAATGATGCTTATAGTGTTACTTATAGTAATGCGGCGCGGTTAATACCGGCGGGCATTCTTTATCACGCTATCTTTATTACGCTATAACATCCTGTCACGGCAGAGTGTTTTTTTAGGCAAAACGATGCCATTGCTCATAGTGAGGGTTTAAATCACTGAGCACTACATATAGCGTATTTGTTAGTAGGTGGACACAATATAGCGGGAAAATTTTGAAAATGCTATATTGATTTTAGCGGCAAACTATGTTGATGAGAGGGTAAAGCGTGTCCAAATTTTAGCAAAGGACGATGGGATAAGGGTTAGACGCCAATAAGAAAAATAATAAAAGTTTTGTAAAAAATGGCGCGAATTTACTTTTTATTGTCGGCTAAATTAACGAGCGCAAATCTGCTGAATGGCGCGCATATTTCGGGTGGTGATTGTACCCCAGCCAATAGAAAATCGCCACCCATATGAGTGACGATTCGGACGAAAAACGGACTGGTTTTTCTTAAATTGATAAAACTATGATTAGACGACCATGCGTACCGTTTTTGCATTATCAAGTGATGCATAAAGCGTGTTCACTTGCTCAACGGTGGTCAAGTATAAATTGGCACGCACCGAATGGAAGCGTCCTGTTTTTGACGGTTTAACTTCCATAGACGCCAAATCAAACTCTGGAAACTGGCTACCAAGGATAAGCTTCACTTCATTGAGTAAGCTATCGTGCTCGCCTTCATGACCGATGATGCTAAGTGGGTAGTTCATTGGGAACTGCCACAGCTCAGGATTTTGTACGTCGGTTTTTTTACCTTTTAAGATACCGTCATTGGCGACCAGCTCAGTGACTTTGACTTCTCTTTTAGGCGTTTGATTTGGGTTAGTGGTGTCTTTTGGATCATCAGTCATGATGTTGTCCTTATCTTTGTGAAAATATGAGCTTATGGGTTATGCCGATAAGCGCTTTATGCACCATTTATAAGGCCACTCATCATATTATTCAAGGGTCAGCCAACGATAACTCATATTAAAATCGTTATTTTTTATAACCCCAGTTCGGGATAAGCCACATTGTAACTCATTGATACTATTTACAATGTCGCTACCTGTCCCTGCTGAGGCATGTTTTTGATGGTGGGTTTATACGGAAACCAGCAATAAGCAATCAAACCCGACAGCAAGTTTGTGATAAACCCCGTGACACTACGATGGCGTGAGTGTTCGATTTGGCACAAGTTTTTAAGCTCTCCAAACACCGTTTCAACCAAAGAGCGATGATTGAGTAGTGCCTCATCCATAGGCTCAAGTAATTGGGGTTTCATATTACGCCGAAGTTTCGTTATCAGCCTAGTATCACTGTGTTTTGTGAGCCACGCGTTTAGTGCTTTACTGATGTAGCCTCTATCACCGAATAGTTTTCCAAATAAAGACGTTGCCATATCCTTAACTGGCGCTCTATCATCCGTATTACCCGCAGTGACTTTAACAGATACAAGCTCGCCCTTATGATTGATAATGGCGTGCAGCTTAAAGCCATAGAACCAGCCCATGCTGCTTTTGCCTCGGGTTGCAAGTCCTTCAAAGACTTTATGACGGTAGATACGCTTGTTATGACAAACTGCTATCTTGGTTGAATCAATATAGCTGATACCCGTACAGTCACCCATTATGCTTTGCAAGTAGCTGCACAGTGGCATGATACTGCGCGGCACTAGCTCTATAAATCGCGAGTAGCTCGGCAGATTTGGAAACTCCCGTTTCATCATGCCAAGCATGTGATGGTAGTAAAACGCCTTAAACTGTCGATACCGCAGTTGATGAAACAGTACCAAGATGGTCATAATCTCTGCTACACTTATCTGGCATGCTCTTAGCCGTTGACGGCCCGTTGCGATTAAATGAGAGTCAAACTCAGGTTTGAATTGCTGATAAAAGTCGTCAATATGGCAGTATAGTTCGGTTAGGTTGTCCATGTAAGAAGTCCTTTTTGCTTAAGTGGTCTTGGTAAACTTACTTTAGCAACTTCGGGCTTCTTTTTTTATCTTTTCTTTGAGCCCTTATCCCGAACTGGGGTTTTTATAACCACATACCGCCACATAATCGCCGCGATCGTAGCCTTCGATGACCTCTTGTACCTTGTCATTGGCATACATAGGATGGGTCAATAAAGTCTGCGCATATTCGAAATCGACAAAACCATTGGCTTGCATTAATTCGATTTTCTCATCAGAGGTACGCCAGTTTGCTGACTTCACCAGCTCAATAGGATAAGGGTCAGCAGGGGAGATGTGTTCGAGTAATGGATGTTCCCACGTATCTACCGCGCTCGCTAAATTGTATAAGCTGGCAAAGCCGCTTTCTTTTGGCACATCAATCAGGATAAGTTTGCCGCCAGTCTTTAGAGCATCAAAGGCCTTTTTGATACAGACATCCAAATCCCTGATATAGCTGACGCTGCCATTAAACATAATAATATCAAATTTATTAGGCGCAATCTCGCAGGTTTCGGCAGAGCTGATATCTACTTGCAAGCCGCGTTTCTCAGCGACTTCAGCCATGTCTTTCGATGGCTCGATACCATGCGTGATATGAATGCCGTAATCTTTGGCTAACAGGGATTCGAAAAGACCACTACCACAGCCGATAGACAATATTTCGCTATCTTTATCTAAGAAGTGAGCGACCAGTTTGAGCTCACTGGTCAGTAAGTTTTGGTTGTCAAAAAACCAGCTGTCGTACGCGCTTGCGTGTTCATCGAATGCTGCCATGATGTTTCTCCTTGTTGATCATTATTATTGGTCATTGTTTTTGATTTTAGAGGGCTTTTTTAGAATCAAGCTAGATTGAGTATAAGTTAAGACAAATCTAACGCCTGCTGCCAAAAATTAACTTCCATACGTGCGGCGGTGTTAAATAACCGTTGGAACTTGTCTGCTTGAGCAGGGCTGGCATCGGCTAATAGCGTATTAATCTGTGCTTCGTTCTGCGCGGTAATTACTTGGAACTCATCGCTAGAAAACACGTCAATCCATGGTTGATAAGGGTTGTTATCGATAAAACCCTCATCTTTGATACATCTGCCAATTTCTCCATAGCCCATTAAGCAAGGCGCAATAGCGGCATACAGTTCGGCCAGCGAGCCTGACATAGCCGCGTCTAATATATAGCGACTATAGGCGATGGTGACGGCAGATTCAGGGGCGTTTTCTACTTGTTCAAGTGGTATATTCCACTGACGACAGAAGTCCAAGTACATGGCGATTTCCATATCGAGCATGGCATTGATACCTGCTTGACCGACGCGCATTTGTGCCAGTGTGTCACTCTTATACACGCTCAGCGCCATCACGCGGGTATAGTGAATTAAGTATAAATAGTCTTGCACAAGGTAGTGGCGAAAGCTGTCAGGGGCGAGTGTGCCAGCGGTCAGCTGTTTGACAAAGTCGTGCTGAATGTAATCATCCCATGTGGGGCAATTGTGACGTAGCGTTTGGTAATCCATAGTTTTCACTTACTGTTATAAAATGCAAGCAAGCAAATGGCAGGAAACGAGAATTGATAAGGCACAAAAAATTTGCCCGTCTAGGTTTAATAGATTGGCAAAATATGAAGTAAATGTGACTTATATATCGACACGCTTGTTTCCTACGTCAGTGCTAACTGCATCAGGTTCGCGGGTAACTCTCAGCCATGATTTTGATTGTAGTTAAAGCGTCAAAATCAAAGCACCCCGACAAGGTTTGTTTTTTAATAATAAATATAAAATTTAAATATAGTCAGTTCAAAATAAAAGCGATACGTTATAGCTATGTGCGACTGGTATAAATTTTCCTTGCTTGCTGTTATCACAGAGGCTACGAAAAATTCATCCCAGTCGCATGGTATCGATTTTAAAATTGTATCGACTTTAAAGTAATTCTAATAGAGCTTTGAGCTGCTGTTTAAGTGGTTCGTGTTTAAGCAGATCAGCCCTATGATAGGTGAACTCAGCCATCATTAGCAAGTGATGTCCAAATAACGATAAAAAAAGCAGCTTAGATTTAAAAATCTATTTTTTATCGAGCTGTTCAATAGCAGTGTGATAAAGCATCAGCATGGCTTTAAAACGGCGCTCATATAAGCCTTCCGCATATAGCAGCTCTACACTTAAGCTATCGATTACGCCTAGATAGGCATCGGTATACAGCTCTAGCTGCTCAGAGTCGAGCTGATAAGGCTGTAGAGCCAGCTGTATTTGCTCAGTCAACACCTTTATATAGACATTAAAAGTCGCCGCGCTGGTATCGGTCAAATGCACAGGTGCGGCATAGGCCATGCGAATTAAAAACCGTAAGGTAATCGCGCTTTCATAACGCGCTTCAAAAGCATGGCAATACGCTTCACCGGGAGTAGAAAATTCACTAGTCGTCGCAAAGCATGACTTAATAAACGCACATTCCGACTCGAGCGCATCTTGCAGTAATTCTAAAAATATCGCTTCTTTACTGGCAAAGTGCGTATAGAGAGAGGCTTTGCGGATGCCCACAGCCTTAGCAATATCACTGAGTGATGCGCCCTCATAGCCGTGCATAAAGAAAGGCTCAAACGCAGCATCAATAATACGTTGCTTAGCGCTTGAGCGTGGTTTATGACTTTGCATAGGCCTCCTCTAATGATGGTGTGGAGAGAGTGTTATAAGGTTTTAAACTTCTAGAACCGAGATAGACCAGTATCAAAATAATTGGTCCCATCGCACCTAGCAAGATTAACCAATATAAGGTGTTCATTTCGACCAATTGTCCTGCGATGGGTGTGGCAGTGGATGAGAGTAACATAGGAATGGCGCCCAATAAAGCTGCGCTTGAACCCAAAGCGCTGCGCTGCGAGTCCATTGCAATCGCCATCAACGTCGCTTCTAATACACCAAGACCAAATAATCCCAAGGCAATGCCAGTGACAATACCGACCAAACCCATCGATAGCAGATAAGCGATGATGCAAACGGCACTACCCAGCATCATGACACCGGCACCGATTAAGGCCAAATGTGACGCCGATATTTTTTTGACCAAATAAGCGGTGGAAGATGCACCTAAAATTAGACTGATACTGGTCAAGCCAAAGACAAAACCAAATTGCTCTAGGCTAAGACCATAGTCTGTTTGATAGACATAAGCAGAACCACCGATGTAGGCAAACAAAAAGAAATACACCGCAGATAGCGCAAATAGATTAAAGACAAAGGTTTTGTTCTTTAATATGCCGACATAAATGCCTGTAATATTTTTTATATTTAATTGAATGCGCTTGTCTTTTGGCAAGGTTTCTTTGATATTCAACAGCGTATTAATCAGCACGATGATACCTAACGCCGCCAAAATAAACATGACGCCGCGCCAACCATAATGCGCACCGACGATACCGCCGATTGCTGGCGCGACGATTGGACCTAATGCCACAATGGTATTTAATAAAGCATAAATTTGTGCCGCTTTTGGTCCATCGACTAAGTCGCGTACCATGCTCATCACCACCACGATAGCCATAGAGGCGCCAAGACCTTGCAAGATACGAGCAAAGATTAGGCTTTCAATACTTTGTGACCACATCGCCCACACGGAAGCGCCAATATATGCCAGTAAGCCTGCAAATAATGGTGCTATTCGTCCTATGGCGTCAGATACGGGACCAAATACCAGCTGTCCTAAACCCATAAAGATAAGAAAGACGGTCAACGTGATTTGCGTGGTGGCGTAGGAGGTATTGAGGTCTGTTGCCATATTCGGCATTGAGGCCAAATACATATCAATCGCTGCAGGGCCAAGCGCCACAATGATGGCAAGAGAGATGACGGTTTTGATACTGATGTGTTTTACATGGGTTTGTTTATTCATAAGAGTGCACTATTACCTATTTATCTATTTAATTTTTTAACTACCGAACGGTAGGTAGTTATACTCGATATTTTAAATAAAGGCAATATTTTTATGAATTAATTGCTTATCTCATGCTATAGCGGCTCTATATTTAATAGGTAAAAGCTAATAGCCATTAAATAACAACCATCAAATAGCAGCCATTAAATAGCAGCCATTAAATAACAGGCATTAAATAACAGGCACAAAAAAGCTGAGATATACTCAGCTTTTTTGGTTTGCCACTAGGCGTAATAAGATGTGCTTAGCACATACTATTTAAATTAGTCATTTTCAAGGAATGAGCGTAAATGCTCAGAACGTGAAGGATGACGCAATTTACGTAATGCTTTTGCCTCAATCTGACGAATACGCTCACGCGTTACATCAAACTGCTTACCAACTTCTTCTAACGTATGGTCGGTTGGCATATCGATACCAAAGCGCATTTTTAAGACACGTGCTTCACGCTCAGTCAAGTTGCCTAATACATCACGCGTCGCTTCACGCAGGCCAGCTGCGGTCGCATCATCGACAGGGCTTGAAATCGTACCATCTTCGATAAAGTCGCCTAGGTGCGAGTCTTCATCATCACCGATTGGCGTCTCCATAGAGATAGGCTCTTTGGCAATTTTTAGCACTTTACGGACTTTAACTTCGTCCATCTCTAAGCGTTCGCCTAATTCCTCAGGCGTTGGCTCGCGGCCCATTTCTTGTAGCAATTGACGTGAGACACGGTTTATCTTGTTAATGGTCTCAATCATATGCACAGGGATACGAATCGTGCGCGCTTGGTCAGCGATAGAGCGGGTAATCGCCTGACGAATCCACCACGTGGCATAGGTTGAGAATTTATAACCACGGCGGTATTCAAATTTATCAACCGCTTTCATCAGACCAATATTACCTTCTTGGATTAAGTCCAAGAACTGTAGACCACGGTTGGTATATTTCTTAGCGATAGAAATTACCAGACGCAAGTTAGCTTCGACCATCTCTTTTTTGGCACGGCGCGCTTTTGCTTCGCCAACCGCCATACGACGGGCGACGTCTTTCATGTCGTGGATTTTCATATCGAGCTGCTGCTCGTAATCACGAATTTTACGTTGTAGTAAAATCACATCGTCAGCGACTTTTTCTAGCGTACCTGCAAAAGCAGGCTTGCCTTTAATACGCTCAATGAGCCAATCAACGTTGGTTTCATTGCTAGGGAAAGTTTTACGGAATTCATCACGCGGCATACGACCACGGCGAATCACCAAACGCATGATTTGACGCTCTTGCTTACGCACATCGTCATAGACGTCATGCATGATAGCCATCACTTGGTCTGACAAGCGATTGTTTAACTTCAACATCATAAAGCGTTCGGCAAGTAGGGCATAAGCAGCATCTGCTTCTACGCTACCACGGCCATAATCAAGCAAGGCTTGTTTGGCTTTGATAAATAAGTGTTCAATCTCTTCTAGACGTAAGCGTACTTCTTCTGGATCGATACCGCCGGTTTCTTCTTCAGCTTCTTCCTCTACTTCTTCTTCGTCCTCATCATCGTCACCTAGCGCCTTTTTGGCTTTTTCTTTGATAACAGGAGGATTTTCTTTTTCTTCTTTGATGCGCTCTCTTTCTTCTTTCGCCGCCTCTTTTGCTTCTTGAGCGGCGATTTTGTCTGCTTCGGTTTCAGGGTCTAGAAAACCAGTGATGACATCAGAAAGTTTTTTCTCGCCGTCCTGTACTTTTTGATACTCATCTAGGACGAATTGTACCGTACCCGGCCAATAAGACATCGCATGCTGCACGTCACGAATACCTTCTTCGATACGCTTGGCAATAGCAATCTCACCTTCACGAGTCAGTAGGTCAACGGTACCCATTTCACGCATATACATACGTACAGGATCGGTGGTGCGACCAGGCTCTGTCTCAACAGAGGCTAATACCGCCGCTGCTTCATCTGCTGCCATGTCATCATCGCTTGAATCGTCGTTCATCAAGATGTCATCGGCGTCAGGGGCAGATTCAAAGATTTTGATACCAACGTCGGTCAGCATTTGCACAATATCTTCGATCTGATCGCTTTCGGTAATAGAGTCGGGCAGTTGGTCATTCACCTCAGCATAGGTAAGATACCCTTGCTCTTTACCCATTTGGATTAAGGTGGCCAGTTGAGATGTGGACTTAGAAACTGACTTATCGTTCATAAATACTCGCTTACTTGCATCGGACATTTTTATATTGTGACGCGCTATCGCTGGCTGGGTGCGTTGACCTTATCAATCGATTGATCAAAAGGTGGCGTAGAGGTTGTCAATAATATCAAAAATGAGTGGATATGAATAAAGGCTCAAAACACTACAATAACAGTGCCAAAAAATGGCTAAAAATCAATAAAGATAAAAGTCTGCAAAATAAGATCACCTAAAAAATAATGCTACCTAAAAGATAGTGTTGCCTAAAAAAGATGATACTCAAAAACAATCTCTAAAAAATATATATTTAAAATTGTGCTCAACGATGCGGTCTTGTCGCCATCTATTGAGCAGTGCTGTAAATATACAGCGACACAGTTTAACACAGACCATAGTAATCAAGCACGAGCTAGTGATGCTCGCCTGTGTTTATTACAGATATTGCCAATTATTTTTAATCAATTGCTTTACCAATTACCTAATTTAGGGCTGCATGTATTACTGGGCATAATCATTATTAGTGGGGACAACCGCTATACTTTTAAAGGGTTACGGTTTTATTAATAAAAAATAAGCACAGAAATTAAGATTTAACCGTGGTCATTTGTGCTGATTGTTCGGCTTGCTGAGCGCGCAACCAATCATTTAACAATTGTGATTGCTTACGGACAATCGCCAGCTTGATGTGATCAGGGTTTTTAATCAGCTCCTGCATCTTTTTTTGCAAATGCAATTTGAGCAGCTGCATTACTAAGTTTTCAATCAGCTCATCGAGGCTTAAGATGCTTCTTGCGGTCAAGGTTTTATAAAACCCGCCCCAGCTACGGCTCAGTGTTTCTTGGGTGGCAGGCGTTAGGTTAGATAAGATAAAGTGCGCCGCTGCATTGGCATCTTTTGGTAAATAATCAAGGCAGCGTTTGATGGTACTGACGATATCGAGCAATCCATCGTCTTGTAGGTCTTCCCACGCTAGTGGACGCAATATATCGGCAGAGGCTTTTTGCTTTATATGAGCAGGTAACTGCAGCTGGTTAATACCTGCCTGTTGCCAAATCGACTCGATAGGGTCATCAATCAAGGCGCGCGGTTGGAATAAAAAACAAAGCTGCAACTGCTGACTGATGGTCATTTCACCATCAAAATCTAGTAGGGCGTCTCTTGCTTCTTTATTTTGACTGCGTTTACCACCCAGTTTTTGATAAATATCATTATTCAGTAAATAACGAAAGCTACTGCCTTTAGGCAATGCGGTGGTCAAGGCGCGCACTTGTGACATCAGCTTGGCTTTGCCTTCTGCCAAGGTTAAGTCATGGCGCTCACTTAAATAAGCGAAAATATACTGTGACAGCGGCATTGCATTGGTGATTTGCTCACGCATGGCGTCACTGCCCTGACTTTTAATAAAAGTATCAGGATCGTGATTATTAGGTAGGGTTAAAAACCGTAGTTCTTTGTCATCGGCAAGCACAGGCAGGGCAACTTCCAGCGTGCGCCAAGCCGCTTTTTGTCCCGCACTATCGCCATCGAAACTCAATGTTAGGGTAGGATTTAGGGTCAAAAGCCGTGATATTTGACTCTCATTAATCGCCGTACCCATCGAGGCGATGGCACCATAAATACCCGCTTGATAAAGGGCTATCACATCCATGTAGCCTTCGACCACCAGCCAGCTATCTGCACGCTGCTGGCGAGATTCATAATAGCCATATAGTACGTGCTGCTTATGGAACACAGGCGAGTCGGACGAGTTGATATATTTGGGCTTCACTTCGTCATCGAGCGCGCGACCACCAAAACCAATGGTCCGTCCTTGGTTGTCGCGGATCGGGAAAATAACCCGATCACGGAGTAAGTCATAATCGCGTCCAGATTCTGACTGGCGCACTAAGCCAAGCGCTTTTAGACCTTCGATATCTTGGGGAAATTGGTGCTCGAGGTGCTGCCAACCAAATGGCGCATAGCCCAAGCCAAAGGTTTCAAAGATGTCTTCAGTGATACCACGCGCTAAAAAATAATGCTTAGCATGCGGGTGAATGCTGAGATTATGCTGATAAAATTGCTGAATCTGCTCTAATAGCTCGTACAGATTACCGTCTTTATCAGCGACGCTATTTTCTTCGTGCAGTGCAATAGAGCCATCATCGCTACTTATCAGCCACGCAGGTGGATAGCCGTCATCACCTTGATAGTCTGAAGCATAAGACTCAGCTGGATAAGGTACTGAATCGTAAGCATCTAGCGGTGGATAGTTGTCGTAGCTATCGTAGCTATTGTCGTTATAAGTTGGTTGTTGCGTATAATCAGGCGGTATATTTATTGATGACTGACTATCGGCTATTGGCTGACTAACTGGGGCTTGCGAGTGTGTCGCCGTTTCAGCTGGCAATGCTGGTATTGGTTTTGCAGTGGGTTTTTGTTTGGAACGCTGATAACTGACGTTTTGCTGTTCTTCTTTTGGTACTTCGATGCCAGTTTGCTTGGACAGCTCATTGACCGCTTCGATAAAGGTAAGGTTTTCATAGTCACGCAAAAAGCTAATGGCATTACCGCCGACACTACAGCCAAAACAGTGATAGATATTTTTTTGTGGATTGACATAAAAAGACGGTGATTTTTCACCATGGAAAGGGCAGCAGCCTTTGTACTCACTACCAGCACGTTTAAGCGTGGTATGACGCCCAATAATACTGATTAAGTCAGCTTGGCTATTAAGTTGTTCAAGAATGTGATTTGGTATGCTCATGCAAAAAATAGTTTACCATAGGTGAATTATCTTAGGCATAAACAATATTGAAGGTAAACAATATTGAGCATAGATAATTCAATAAAAATAAAGGTAGAAATAGAAAAAATAAGGCCAACCATATCGTTGACCTTATTTTTTATGATAGACGTTTGTATACTTAAAAGACGCTAGCGTCTCTAACCCAGATACACTGTCCTAGGTTTTAAACCGTTATTTATCATTGATATCTGCACTATCGGCAGGTGTATCCGATGGCGTTACGGCAATTCCTTGGTTGGGCAGTGTCGTACGGCGTGTTGGGTTAATATTCTGCGGTTCTACTTCAGCTTCTCTAGCAGTAGAGCCTGTGCTTGATTGACTGGTCACTCGCTCAGTTGACGCTTCAGGTAAGCCCAAACCGACATTGACACCATTAGGATTAGTACGTTTTGGTGAAGTACCTTGTGGAGCAGTGGTCGGCGCATTGTCACTAGGCAGTCTTAATTGACTGGCCTTACGAATAATTTGGGTCTTAGTTGCCCCATCATAATTACCGGTAGAAACAGAGCTGTCCGTGACCCCAGAACGACCAAGTTTACCAAACGTTACTTTATTGAGCCATGTGCTTTCACGTTTGGTATTTAGCTTGACGCGGCCATCGTTGGTTAGCCAGTTTGGATAATTAATCTGCAATAGCGTCTTATACTCTTTTGCCAAGTCATTTAGACCCAGTTTTTCATGGCTATAAGCAAGTACAGCAATGGCTTCAGGCACTGACTCACTGAGTGGATAGTACTGAAACACCCATTTGGCACGGTTAACAGCGGCAACATACGCTTCACGTTCGATATACCAATTGGCAGCGCTCATCTCACTTTCAGCAAACTGGTTATAAATAAAAGTCATGCGCTGAGCGGCATCTGGTGCATATGGGCTATTTGGATATTTATTGATAAGCTCTTGGAAGTTGGCAAAAGCAATACGCAGATACGCGGTATCGCGTTCGGCTTGGTTCATCTTAAACAGTTTCAGTCCTTCAGATGAGCCCTGCATGTTGGCCACACCACGCACGTAATAGGCATAGCTGGCTTGTGGATTAGAGGGGTATAAACGAATAAACTGCTCAGCACTGGCGGCTGCCATCTCATATTTACCGCTTTCATATTGGGCATACATCATATCGAGCAATGCTTGCTCAGCATATTGCCCTGTAGGGTAGAATGTACGGAGATTGGTTAGATCTTCAATACCTTGGGCGTAGCGACCTTTTTCGATCTGAGCCAGGGCATCGTTATAATAACTTTGCTCTGACTTTTCTGCCGTTTCTACTGCATCGACATCTTTCCCACCAGTCAGGTTTTTAAAAGTCTGACAACCCACTAGGTTTACGCTTAGCGCAAGTAGCGTTATTGAGGACAGCTTGATAAACGTATTGCCAACAGCTTGCATACTTCTTCTCCGACACAAGACGCATAATAGCAGCAGCGCCATTATGCTATATAAAAGGTGAATAATAAAAATAGTTGTTTTAAAATACAGTGCCATAGCATACAGCAAAATATGGCTATACTTTATAGAATAACCTTTGCTGCGTCTATTTTTTCGCCATCTATATTGTACTTGATTTAATCATACTGCATAAAACTGCTGGCAGCACGTCACATAATAGTTGGGTATTTTAACATGAGCTGCTAGCACGAGCGATATCCAATGTCACTGGTACCGATAAATATACAGTAAATTACAGCAATGTCATATTTTAGAGAGTTAATGGCTAGGGCGTATTGATCGTTCACAGGTAGTCGCTGTGAATGCCATGGTCGAATATTTAGCACAGCATAACGCTCAACATGCCAAGTGATAATCAAAAAGTGACAGATAACGCATCGCTTCTATAGGGCTTAAACGCTCAATATGCTACACTATGACGATATTACTGCCGTTTTTTTGACGACGATTGCTTATACAGCCCCTAAGTGTTTTACTTAATTTTTATTCGATTTTAAAAAGTCACCTTGCAAAACCATGTCAGAGACTTTGCCACTTATATATCTGCTATGAATAATAATGCTATGACTACCCATTTACCACCGAATCAATTGCTAAATACTGATTCATCAGCACAAGAGTCACCGATGCCAAATGACGTTTTAAATAATAGTGAGTTACCTGATGATAATCAGACAGCGCTTGATGAGCAAGTGTATGACAATAGCTTGTCCGATCATGAAGAATTGGGTGACGATATTCACGACGAGTTAGATGACTACAGTGGCGATGACGAAGAACACCAGGGTGATGAAGCATCAGCTGCTGGGCAATCGGTGCCTGTCATCATTGATGTTACCCATACCGCCACAGAAGATGAAGCTGGTTTGCGAATTGATAAATTGGCATCAAAAGCATTTACTGATTTTTCGCGTGTACAGTTGCAAGGCTGGATTAATGACGGCAGCTTGCTGTATAACGGCAGTGTGCAAAAACCAAAAGTCCGGGTCAAAGCAGGTGATGTCTTGCATTTATCAACGACATTAGAGCAGCATAGCGAAGACCAGCCAGAAGATATCGCGATCGAAGTGGTCTATGAAGATGACGATGTATTGGTCATCAATAAACCCGTCGGTATGGTAGTGCATCCTGGCGCGGGCAATCAAACAGGCACTTTGGTCAATGCACTACTGTATCATTATCCTCAACAGCACCATTTACCGCGTGCAGGGTTGGTACACCGAATTGACAAAGACACCTCGGGGCTATTGCTGATTGGTAAAACCAAACCTGCACAAATGGCACTGATGGAGCAGTTAAAAGACAAGTCCGTTTATCGTCATTATCAATGTGTAGTGGCAGGGGATGCGGCTAGCTTATTACGCCATCGCCGTATCGATGCACCGATTGGACGTCATCGCAATCAGCGTACCAAAATGACGGTGATGACGGCAGGACGCGAAGCAGTCACACATTTATTAAATGTAACCCCTCTCAATGATAATTATTGCTTATTGGATGTTGGCTTGGAAACGGGTCGTACGCACCAGATTCGAGTACATCTGAGCCATGTTACCTATCCGATAGTCGGTGACCGGGTCTATGGCGGCCGCCGTCAACTGCGAGCAGGACTTACAGAAGCGCAGCGCCAAGCAATCAATAACTTTCCACGTCAAGCTCTGCATGCTTATACGCTCGGTTTCGTGCATCCCACGACAGGTGAGGATATTGAAGTAACGACCCCACTGCCTGAAGATATGCAGCAGTTAATGGCGGTGTTAAGCGAAGGTTATGATGATGAGCAAACTTCGCCTAAAAGTCGCTGAGAATCAGCCATGAACGATAAGCTTCCTATGACCTTAATTGCGCAAATTGATGATGTCGCTGTTTTTCAAACGGCGGCTTTTTTTGCTGACGATATAGTGGCTACTGATGCCAATCTAAATGTTATTCCCTCAGCAAATCAGCCCAGTTATGGTGAGCTAAATTTAGGGCTGCATGTCAATGATAATGCAGCAGTAGTACTGGGCAACCGGATGCGGCTGTTGGCTGCTATTAATGAGCAAGTAGTAAACGTATCACCGGATAATAAGCAATGCTCAGGTATCAAACATTTACACTGGGTCAATCAAATCCATGGCAAACAAATTCATGATATCGATGCGACCGCGCTGAGTATGCAACCACTGGCCGCCGATGCCATGGTTAGTCAGCAAGACGATGTAGGTCTGGCGATAATGACCGCCGATTGTGTGCCTATCGTGCTATATCAGCCCGCAACGGGGAAAATAGCTGCTATTCATGCTGGCTGGCAAGGTCTGGCTTGTGGCGTCATCCAAGCGACCGCTGAACGCTTTGGTAGCGGCGGAAAAGTTATGGCTTGGATAGGCGTTTGTATCAGTCAGAATAACTATGAAGTTGGTTGTGACGTGAGAGATAAGTTGCGAAAAGGGTGCTTAGAAAACCAATTATTGACCACAGCAGATATGGCTAAATTCAATCAGCGATATGTCATAAACTCTGCTGATGATATAAATATCAATAGCAACGCTCGGTATTTACATAAGACAGTTGCTAAGCCATCAAACTGTGCCACAGTCGGCGCGGATAAGGTTAAGATAGATTTATCGAGACTCGCGGCCGACCAATTAGTATCAGCAGGTATCCTCGTAGAGAGTCAGCCCTCTAACGCTTGTAGTTATTCTGATAGCCGTTATTACTCTTATCGACGGCAGACACATTTACAGCAGCCTGCTACTGGGCGGATGGCGCTAGTAATTGTACGCAGTATAGCTAGCCCTAAATAAAAGAAATACAAGTATTATAACGCGTTACTGGGACGAATTCTTCTTGCTTGCTAAAGAAAGCTATTCATTAATCATTCGTTCGTTTTTTAGCATACTGAATCATTAGATTTCGGTACCGATAACCCAAATAAGGGACGTAGATACAGGGCTAAGAAAGTCCCTGCCATAGCCATGATGCCCCAGATATAACCATGAGCACTGAAGGATGCAATACCGCCAAAATAAGCGCCAATATTACAACCAAAAGCCAGACGTGCGCCATAACCCATCATTAACCCACCAATCACGGAAGCTGCAAAATTGCCCAAAGTAATCTGGGTAAACTTGAATAAACCACCTGCTGCCGAAGCAATAAAAGCGCCAATGATGATACCGATATTCATAACCGTGGTCGAATCAGCAAAGATTGAAGCGTTTAACGCGGCTGCATTAGCCCCCTGCCAATAGCCCCAGCTAGCAACATCAACGCCAAAGTTGCTCGCAATTTTTGAGCCCCATAACGAAAATGCAGAGGTAATACCCCAGGGTTGCCCGCGTGTCATTAATGTCAAAGCATTAAGTAAACCCAAGACAATCGCGGCGGCAAATAATGGCCAAGAGCCACGGAAGATGCGTTTCCAACCTTTTTCAGTCGGTACAGGTGCCATTTTAGGTGCGTTGGTTTTTTTCTCAACAACGAGCGTGACCCACGCAATCAAAGCAAACAGTGCCAAAGACACTATCCAAGCGCCACTGTAACCAAGGCCAGTAGACGTCGCTAGAGAAAAAGGGGCAAAGGAGGGCATCTCTTCTGTCCAAAACGGCAAATGATAAGCACCAACAGTCGCGCCAATGATAAAGAAGATAAAGGTAATGAACATCACTGAGCGTCCACCACCTACTGCGTAGAGCGTGCCAGAAGCACAACCACCACCAAGCTGCATGCCAATACCGAATACAAAAGATCCTACGAGCAAACTAACACCGATTGGCGACACATAACCTGCGACCGATCCACCAAAAATCGTCGTACCATATGCAAGAATAGGTGCGAATAAAGTAACAGCAACCGCTAACATCAACATATGAGATCGCATTGCTTGTCCATTCCCTACCGACATCAGACGTCTAAATGCTGAAGTAAAACCAAAGCGGGCATGAAACAAGGTATAGCCAAGCAACAAGCCAATAATAAAAAGTAAGGGCTGGGCAATAGGCTGGGTGCCAAACAGATAGACCAGCATAATAAAACCCGCAATCGCGCCGCCTGCTATCAGTCGTTTTTGTGGGTCATTTAAAGCCAAAGACTCTCTAGCAATAGGATCTCGTGTATCGTTCACAGGTTGAACTCTAGTCGTTGTAGTCGTCAAGGGGATAACTTCCTTCTCTGATATATAGTTTCAGAGTTAATTATTTATAATATTGTTTTGGAATATTTAAGTGGTTTATTCGAGGATATTTGAATAAGCGCACTATGATAAACCCGTTTTTAATAATGGCTATAAGAAGAGAGGGAATTAGTATATTCAAATATGGAATAACTTAGGCAGGTTTGATTAGGTGCTGAGGTTTAGAGGTATGAGATTGATTGTCTTCTTTTCCTGTGTATTATCAATGTGGTTTCACATTGAGTTTAATCGCTACATTTTTAGCGCATTAATTAAGCCTTTGTTAATACAGTGGCAACAATAAGGTTGAATTTATAAAAGCTTGCCTCATATCAATTAACTATTGCGCCCGCTGTCTTATATAGTAGTTAGTATTTAATGACAGACTATATTCAACCAAACAATTATTAGAGTTTGTATGACTACACCTATAAAGCCTTCATCAGCTTGCATTGATAACCTTCCTAGCGTATCCATTGCTGTTATTTACCATAGTAATTATGGTCATACCAAGCGCGTCGCAGAAGCGATAGTGACTGGTGCGCGTCAGCAATTACCAGAAGCGCAAGCCAAAGCCGTCGATGTCCATGATGTTGATTGGGATTTTTTGGATCAGGCAGATTTATTGGTTTTTGGTAGTGCGGTGTATATGGGTAGCGTGACGGCAGGATTTAAGACCTTTATGGATGAGACATCAAAGCGTTGGTATCATCGTAAATGGGAAGGTAAGTGGGCAGCAGGCTTCGCCAATTCAGGCGGACTTAGCGGTGATAAATTGGCTGTGTTACAGCAGATTTGCTTATATACCATGCAGCATGGGATGAACTGGATAGGGTTGCCGCTGATGCCAACCGGTCATGAAGCTCATGATTTAAATCGTTTATCGAGCTTTTTGGGCTTGATGACTCAGTCGCTAGATGGCCCACCTGAAGAAACGCCAGGCGCAGGGGATATCGATACGGCAATTTGGTTTGGAGATCACCTAGCCAAGACTATTATTAAACATCAGCCTAGGTCCTAGTTCTATAATCAATTAGAAATAAAAGCGATACGATTGTTGCTATTAACCGTTCTAATATTTAAAATGTTTAACAAATCCTATTATGTAAACATCAAAAAGCAGATATCACTTTGATATCTGCTTTTTTTAATTTTTCTTTTGGTACATCGGTTTTTATTTTTTATCGTTCGTAGTCGTGATTGGCGCAGTTTTAACCAGTATGTTTTTAGCGGGCACATTTTTAATAGCGTTGTTTTTGACAGGAATAGGACTATCGACAAATTGGATTGACTGGCAACCTGTCATAAGTAACGTGGCGGTGAATAAGTAGGTCAGGGTTAACGACTTCATAGAATTATCTCAAAAGGGAAGAGGTGGTGTTAAAAAGCGTTCACCATAAATAAAACATAGTGCTATGCAATCGCTTATTTTATAGCAACTGATGACGTTTAAAAAATAAACTGATCGTGCCTGTAAGGCTAGTTATAGAAGGCGTTTCAATTGAGGTCTATGTATCTATTATGTACAGCAATGATGATTAATAATAGAGGATATACTGAATTTTTGACAGCTTAGATTAACACATGAAGTGCAATACCAAATGTGAGGTGAAAAAAAGACCTAGATGCGCTAGCATCAAAGTTTTTATCCACCGACCAAAGTGAGATTGCAACCATGAACTATACACATCTAAGCCTAGGTGAACGATACCAGATTTATGCCCTTAAAGGGGCAAAACATAGTATTAAATTTATAGCGAGGGCGTTAAACAGAAGTCCCAGCACCATATCAAGAGAGCTAAGGCGTAATAAAGGCCTGCGCGGTTACCGAGCAAAGAATGCTAATAACAAGGCTTGTGACAGACGGTCAAACAACGCGCTCACTATTATTGCTGACGTATGGGATTGGGTCACAGACAAGCTAAAAGACAGCTGGAGTCCTGAACAAATAGCCGGCGTTCATGGTGGTATTAGTCACATGAGCATCTATCGCTATATCTGGAGGGACAAGAGACAAGGCGGCAGGTTATGGCAGTGTCTCAGACGCAAAGCCAAACCTTACCGTAAGCGACTAACGGCTGAGACCCGAGGCCGTATCAACGACAGAGTCTCGATTCATGAGCGCCCTTGTA
>NZ_RRYX01000002.1:0-87639 GCF_014861375.1 Psychrobacter sp. FME5
GTATAGAGGGTAATAACTGTCGCCTTAGACACCGATTAAGACGAGCGGTTAGAAAGACTTGTTGCTTCTCAAAAAAGCTTGATAATCATTTTAAAGTGTTTGATTTGGTGTTCTTTTACATCAATTATGGCTACGTCTGATGCCAGCATACTTTTTAGAACACCACCCATTTTTTATTTCCCAAACGTCTCAAATTACATGTAGTAAGAAATCTATTTCATTTTGCAGGACAATACGGTTGGTTCTTAGGCATAGGGCTACTGCCCTTAGCGACCGTTTTTGCTATTGAATTCACTGTCCCTTTTTGGACGATAATTATATCGTATCTTTTCTTAAAAGAGTCTATAACTGTCAAAAAAGTTGCTGCCGTACTATTAGGTATTCTAGGGGTAATAGTCATCGTACAACCTAATACAGAGGGCGCCAACTATGCGTCACTAATCGTTCTGGGTGCAGCTATTTGCTATGCCTTTTCTCATGTTTCCACAAAATCATTATCTAATAGCGAAAGCCCAATAACCATCATTTTTATGATGTGTCTGCTTCAAGCGCCTTTAGGATTACTTTTATTTATAGAAGGCTGGACAACGCCGTTAGATATTCAGTGGCTATGGCTTATAATTATAGGAGTGACAGCCCTATCAGCACATTATTGTATGACCAAAGCCATGCAACATGCAGAGGTCACATTCGTTGTAACCATGGATATGTTTAGATTACCGCTAATCTCAATCATTGGTGTGCTGTTATATTCTGAAAGTTTTAGCGTGGCCTTAGTCATCGGTATAATACTGATAATGGCTGGTAATTCATTAAATATATACTCTAAGAATACAGATAAAGTAAGACAATAGATAAAGACAGTATTGCCCGATAGCGAACTTAAGTATATTTAATCAGTTTAACGTCCTCTAAGAATCGAAAGAACAAAAAAAAGACCTCGCCACATTAGATGACAAGGTCTTTTATTAAGTCAAAGTATCAACTTTAAAAACTTGAGTTGTAAGGAATACAAGCACTACTAATTTAGGGTTAGCTTATATAACAATGCTAATCAGGTTTTTAGATTGATATTAAGAAGGATGCACCATATCTGCTGGCGTCACCCACTCATCAAACTGTGCTTCAGTTAACAGCTCTAACTCAACCGCTACTTGCTTCAAGGTTTTGTTTTCTTTATAAGCGGTCTTAGCGATTTTCGCTGCCTTTCTCGTAGCCACAATACGGGTATTAAGCATACTCAATAGGCTCAATCTCATCTAAAAAGTGTAAGTCATCAGATTCAACTAGACGTAGCTCATAAGTGGATTGTAGATTTAGCCAGAACTGAGCATTACCACCAAAATACTTGGCTAAGCGCAATGCTGTGTCTGCGGTAACGCCTCGCTTCTCACGTACGATCTCATTAACACGCGCAGGCGTAACGCCCAGCTGGTTTGCAAGCGCAGTGGCGCTCATATCGAGCGGCTCAAGAAAATCTTCTCTTAATACTTCACCAGGATGAATTGGGCGCATACCATTCTTAATCATGAGTTTCTCTCCCTCTCTTATTGTTCAGCTAGATTAAGGGCTGTATAGAATTCAGCTAAGGAACTAACAGAGACTATTTTTTAGGCAATTCGACGCCAAAAATAGTAAGTTTAGTCATTCTAAGCGCGATAGTTTTGGCTATGAAGTGGCAAAAAATAGTCCTGTTCCTTCGGACTGATGCTAAAATCGCCCCAGACGTTGTTGTAAATCTAGCTAAGGTCTCGACATTACCTTCGATTTACGCCTAGTCTGGAATTATTTTAGCGATCAGCAGTCCTAATAGATGAATTCTATACAGCCCCTAATGATAATCGATAATTTCTATATCTGTAGCACCCTGCTCTGTCCAAACAAAGCATAATCTCCATTGAGCATTAATTCGTATACTGTGCTGACCTTCTCTATCGCCATGCAAAGCTTCTAAGCGATTGCCCGGTGGTGCTCTTAAATCTTCAAGCACAGTTGCATTGTCTAACAGTAGTAACTTACGTTCTGCAACATTTTTTATTGCAGACCATCGCTTTGTCTTTCCAGTAGAAAAAAGAGTTTGGGTGTCACTACATTTAAAATTAACGATCATACAAATCTCAACACCTTTATATTTATTATTGGTTTGTAGAAAATTAATATATTTTTATATTGTATATCGATAAGCGATATATATCAATGGTAAAACCTGAATCATAGAAAACCTCATTTTACACACCAATTAGATATTTATACGTTGGCGTTGCTGTATGGGCCGCTCTGGTTTAAGTTATCATAATAGAAAAGACCTTGCCACATTAGATGACAAGGTCTTTTATTAAGTCAAAGTATCAACTTTAAAAGCTTGAGTTATAAGGAATACAAATCAGACTTATAGATTGATATTAAGAAGGATGTACCATATCAGCTGGCGTTACCCACTCATCAAACTGCGCTTCTGTTAATAGCTCTAGCTCAACCGCTACTTGCTTCAAGGTTTTGTTTTCTTTATAAGCAGTCTTAGCGATTTTCGCCGCATTTTCATAACCAACATGACGGTTCAATGCAGTCACTAGCATCAGTGAGTTATGCAAGAAGTCATCGATTTTATCTTTCACTGGCTCGATACCAGCCGCACAATTGTCGTTAAAACTATTGCACGCATCACCAAGTAGCTTGATAGATTGCAATAAGTTAAAGGCGATCACTGGCTTATAGACGTTTAGCTCAAAGTTACCTGACGCGCCAGCCATACTGATAGTGACATCGTTACCCATCACTTGCGCCACAACCATGGTCATCGCTTCTGACTGGGTTGGGTTTACTTTACCTGGCATGATAGAAGAGCCTGGCTCATTTTCAGGAATCGTCAACTCACCCAAACCACAACGAGGACCTGATGCCAACCAACGTACGTCGTTAGCGATTTTATTTAAGCTACCTGCTAGGGTTTTTAAGGCACCAGAAGCAAATACTTCGGCATCACGAGCGGCTAGTGCTTCAAATTTATTCGGTGAGGTCACAAAAGGCAGACCAGACAATGTTGCCAATTGCTCAGCGGCTTTTACCGCATAATCAGGATGGGCGTTTAGACCTGTACCAACTGCCGTTCCACCTAGTGGCAATTCATACAGGCCTTGTAGCGCGTTATCGATACGCGTTAGCGAGTGGTCAAGTTGGCTGACATAACCACTGAACTCTTGACCTAATGTCAAAGGCGTGGCGTCTTGCAGATGCGTACGACCGATTTTAACAATGCTATCAAACTCTTTGGCTTTAGCATCTAGTGTATCGCGCAATGCTTTTACCGCTGGAATCAATAAGCCATTAATTTCACGCGCTGCCGCCACACGAATCGCGGTTGGGAAGCTGTCGTTAGTAGATTGAGCATGGTTGACGTGGTCGTTTGGGTGAATCGGCGTGTAGCTGCCGCGCTCATTACCAGCGATTTCGTTGGCACGATTGGCCAATACTTCGTTCATGTTCATGTTTGACTGGGTGCCAGAACCGGTCTGCCAGACAACCAATGGAAACTGATCCGTTAGACCACCATTGATAATTTCGTCAGCGGCTTGGACGATTAAATCGCGTTTATCACCTTCGATACGCTCAAGGCCAGCATTGGTAATCGCAGCGGCTTTTTTGACCAGTGCCATCGCTTCAATCATCGGTCGCGGCAAGGTTTCACCACCAATCTTGAAGTTCTCGCGGCTACGCTGGGTTTGTGCACCCCAATATGCATCAGCTGGGACTTCCACGTTGCCCATGGTATCTTTTTCGGTACGAGTTGCCTGATTCTGTGTCGACATAACTACCCTCTTCGATGGTTTGTTGATAAATGATTTGTTGATAAATGCTTGAGCATAAAATACAACAGCGGTTACACATAAAGAAAAACACGATATAAAGTGGCGTTATGATAGCATGACTAGGCCGTGTTGAATATTGACAAATAGCCACTACCGCTATCTAAAAGCGCCAGCCACCATCAATTCCCTACGTTACTGGATACTCTACTTATGCATCCTGACATAAATAATACTGAGAAAAATGCATTAAAAACAAGCAATCCGCCAAGACGACATTTTACTCGCCAGCGCCGTCAGTTAAGCGAAAGTGAACGCAGGCAGCTTGCCCATTCTGCCAGCTTGCATTTAATCAAGCTGCAACAGCGCCTGCCAGCCAACGCTCGTATTGGCTTGTATTATGATGGTTTTGGCGAGCTACCGACTCAACCACTACTAGACTGGATAACTCGCTTAAATTATCAGCCGTATCTGCCAGTGGTTGGCTCGCTCGGTCGTAATGATGATAAACGCTTGCGCTTTGTGCCTATTTATCACAACAAATTAATCAACGTCCCGACACGTATCCATAGCTTAGGTATGAAACAAAACCATCATCGCCGGTTGCTATGGGCGGCAGAATTAGATGTCATTATCTGTCCATTGACAGCGGTTGATAGTAATGGCAATCGCATGGGTATGGGTGGTGGGTTTTATGATACGACGCTTGCTAAAAGCTATCAATCAGGGGCAAAAAAGCCGTTAAAAATTGGCTGGTGTTATGATTTTCAAGTGGTGGAACAGTTGGCGCGTCAACCGTGGGATGTGCCATTAGATGGTTTGATTACCCCTAGTGGGATACGGTGGTTTTGATGAAAGATAACTCTAAAAGTAATAGTGACGATAAATCTAGCGCAGATAGCGTTGCCGATTATCTGCAAACGTTAGCTAATAAAGAGGGAGAACGTGAGCAGCTATATTATAGTCAAGAGCAAGAGTTTAATTCTGATGAGTTGGCACGGGTTATCAATGAAACGCGCTTAAATGAGCTATTGGTGCAAAGTGATGAGTTTTTGCGCGGTTTGGGTGTTGAGATTGAGGGTTTTGAAGATTAACGATCTTCTTTAATATTCAATACACACTTCTACACACAGAAATACAGCATTAATTATAAATTATGTGTAATAATACACACATCCAATTAGTATCCTTGAAGAGAATCCATGAAAAGTGGTGAACTAATCAAGTTGCTTAAAGAGGATGGTTGGATAGTTGATAGAGTTAAAGGAAGTCATCATATTTTGAGAAAGGAAGGCGTTGATAGCATTATTTCAATCAGTCACCCTGAAAAAGATGTGTCTCGGCATCAATTGGCTCAAGCAAGACGTATTTCTAGTTTGAAACTTTAAGCAACTCCAACCTTTTAACAAAGGTTGGTTTTTACTCTTCATAAAAACTTTCTCTATCCTATTTAAATTTATTAATAAGATAATATTCATAGGGGGTTATATGTTAAATTATCCCATCGCTATATTCAAAGACGAAGGCATGGACAACTATGCAGCTATTGTTCCTGATATTGACGGCTGTTTCCCTTTAGGAGATACCATCGATGACACAGTGCAAGAAGCGCAGTCCTTAATTTACGATCATATCGAATATATGCTAGATAAAGGAATGAGTTTTGACTTTCATACTAGTGATATAGAAACATTAAGAATGAATGCAGATTTTCAAGATGCTTTGGCTTGGGCTATTGTAAATATTGATGAAAGCAAGTTTTCAACTAAGCAAGTACGCTTTAATGTTAGTTGGCCTGAATATTTATTACAGCGTGTTGACAGTTATGCTGAAAAAAACCACGAAACTCGCTCTGGGTTTTTAGCAAAAGCAGTACAAAAAGCTTTAGTATGAAATTATCGATTTGAAATAAAAAAGCTACCTATTCGGTAGCTTTTTTTATGGAGTATAGTTCTATAAAACACAACCTACAACACCATCGCCGCAATCCAACCAAATACCAATAGTGGAATGTTGTAATGCAAGAATGTCGGTACCACGCTGTCCTTGATATGGTCATGTTGACCGTCAACGTTGAGACCAGAAGTGGGTCCAAGCGTCGAATCTGATGCTGGAGAACCTGCATCACCAAGCGCGCCAGCCGTACCAATAATCGCAACCGTAGCTAGTGGTGAAAAGCCTAACGAGATACATAGCGGCACGTAAATAGCGGCAATAATTGGAATGGTTGAGAACGATGAACCAATACCCATCGTAACGACTAAACCTATGCTTAACATCACTAAAGCAGCAATGGCCTTATTACCCGCAAACAAGTTCGTCGCCCCATCAATCAGCGGTGCGATTTCACCAGTCGCTTTCATCACTTCGGCAAAGCCCTGCGCGGTAATCATAATAAAGCCAATCATCGCCATCAGCTTGATACCGTCATTAAACACCGTATCGGCATCACGCCACTTGACCACGCCCGTCGCCATAAACACCCCAAAACCAAACATCGAGCCAAGCAATAGCGAATCAGTATAAAGCTGCACTACAAAGGCTGTCACAATCGCAGCAATCGCCACCAGTGTTTTAAGCTTACTTTGTGTTTGTGCATCTGCCGCTGTTTTGCTTAATGCATCACCTTCTACGACCGCATCGCGAGCGTCTTTATCAATGGTTAATTGGGCATACTGGCGCGGTTTACGGTAGCTAATAAATATCGCCACTAGCAAACCTACAAACATGCCCAGTGCTGGAATCGCCATCGCTTTGGTGACTGAAATATTTGCCACATCAATGCCCGCTTCGCCGACATTTTTTAGCATGATTTGATTAAGATAAATATCACCAAATCCATAAGGAATAAACATATAAGTGGTGACCAGTCCAAAAGTAATCAGACACGCAATCAGACGTCTATCAATCTGCATCCGGTTAAATGCCAATAGTAAAGGCGGCACTAATAGAGGAATAAAGGCGATATGTATGGGAATTAAATTTTGGCTAAAGCAGCTCATCATAACGAGGCCTGCAAACAGCATATATTTAATCATGCCACTGGTGCCGCCAGCATCAATGCGTTTAATCACTGCACCGGCCAGAGATTGCGGCAAGCCAGAATGCGCAATTGCCACCGCAAAAGCCCCAAGTAACGCATAAGATAAGGCAATTTGTGCCCCATTACGGATGCCTTCTTGAAAGGCATTTAAAGTATCGGTCACACCAAGACCAGCGATGAGTCCACCTGCCAGCGCACCGATTAACAAGCTGAGTACCACGTGTACCCGCGCCAAAGATAGCCCTAGCATGATGACGACTGCCAGTAACACCGCATTGATGGTCATATTTTCGCCCCTTGCTCTCTGTTTTGTGGCCCACTCTCGACCTTTTATTGACCTATTTTTTCGCCGCAGTCTGTTAATCCACACAGCCGTTATACGTGCGTAGCGGTTAAGATGCGCGTCAGTTTACCTGATTTTGTACAGAAATCCCACGCGTAGAACCTAGCAGACATAACCGAACGCGCAAATAAACCCACAATATTACCTTTACTGTTAGCGAATAAGCCTTGCAATTTTGTATAGCAGCACCATTTATCTAAACATGAGACACTAACTTGACTTTACAAGTCTGGTGAACGAGGAAAGAATATATGAGTGAACATAAAATTGCCCAAGACAATATCGACATTGATGTCGACGTTTCATCTAGCGTTGCTGATGATAATGCATTAGAAAAAGAGCTAGATGCAACGTCTGATACTGATAACGTTGACAACACTGAAAAAAATGATAGCGAAAATAGCAGTATTTCAGACGATGATGCTGCAGATGACAATGCTATTAAAGATGACGGCTCTGAAAACTATCTGCCGCTACTAGCGTTGCGAGATGTCGTGGTCTATCCGCACATGCAAATTGCTTTATTTGTCGGTCGTGCACCATCGGTAAAAGCCGTTGAATTGGCACAAGCCGAGTACGGCAATAAAGTATTGGTCGTTGCCCAAAAAGACTCGCTAACCGAAGATATTGATCAAGACAACTTATACCAGTACGGTACGGTCTGCCGTATCGTTAGCACCATGCCGCACGACAGCGATGAAAACTGCATCAAAGTATTGATTGAAGGTCAGTACCGCGCACGTGTTGATAACATCGAAAATCACGACGAGTTGTTAATGGCCAGCTTTGATCGCGCTGACCTCGATGTCAGCATGGACGAAAGCCAGCAGAAAAATACCATTCAAGCCTTAACCACCCTATTTGAAAGCTACGCCGATGCGCGCTTGCGTAATGCTCGTGAGCTAACGCGCGTGGCGCAGCGTATCGATGATTTGCTTGAGTTGGTCTACTTTATCTCAACGCGTGTCTCGATGGACCTTGATGTGAAACAGTCGTTCTTAGAAGAAAACGACATCAAAACCCACATCAATACCTTGACTGAATATTTGGTCAAGCAAAGCGCTGAGCAAAATATCGAACAAGACATCCAAGATGCCGTCCGTCTGCAAATGGAAGACAATCAGCGCGAATACTTCTTAAACGAGAAGATGAAGGCCATTAAAAACGAGCTGTCAGATATGAGTGACGGTGCGTTCGATGGTGAAGATGACGTGGCTGAGCTTGAGCAGCGCTTAGAAGAAGCTGATTTGCCAGAAGATGTGCGCAAAAAAGCCGAGCAAGAATTAAAAAAGCTCAAAATGATGCCGCCTGCCTCATCAGAATCATCAGTGGTGCGTAATTATATTGAGTGGATTTTGGACACGCCGTGGAATGCGACGACCAAAGTTTCTATCAATTTAGACAAAGCCAAAACCGTGTTGGACGAAGATCATTACGGCTTGCAAGATGTGAAAGACCGCATCTTAGAATACCTCGCCGTACAATCACGGGTGAAAAAACTGCGTGGTCCTATTCTTTGCTTAGTCGGCCCTCCTGGTGTCGGTAAAACCTCATTGGGCGAGTCAATTGCTCGGGCTACTGGTCGTAAATTTGTGCGTATGGCGCTGGGTGGCGTCCGTGATGAAGCCGAAATTCGTGGTCATCGCCGTACCTATATCGGCGCAATGCCGGGTAAAATCGTGCAATCATTGGCAAAAGTTGAAGTCAAAAACCCGCTATTCTTACTAGATGAAGTTGATAAGATGGCGCAAGACTTCCGTGGTGATCCTGCGTCAGCGTTGCTTGAAGTGCTAGATCCGTCACAGAACGATACTTTTAACGACCATTATTTAGATATGGACTTAGATTTATCGCAAGTGATGTTCATCTGTACAGCGAACAGTATGGATATTCCACCAGCGCTACTTGACCGTATGGAAGTCATTCGTCTACCGGGTTATACCGAAGAAGAAAAGGTCAATATTGCCCAGAAGTATTTGGTGCCAAAATCGATTAAAAATAACGGTCTCAAAGAAGGCGAGATTGAGATTGTCGAAGCAGCATTACATAGCATCGTGCGTAGCTATACCCGTGAAGCCGGTGTGCGTAACCTTGAGCGCGAAGTCAATAAAATCTGCCGTAAAGTAGTTCGCAATTCAGTTGAAAGTCATGGCGCTCGCGCTCCGAAAAAAGCAGAACGTCAGCTGGTTGTGGTCGATGACAAAAATATCGATGATTATCTAGGCGTGCATCAGTATGACTATGGTCTAGCGGAAGAAGAGCCTGAGATTGGTCGTATTACTGGTCTTGCTTGGACACAAGTCGGTGGTGAGCTACTGACTATTGAAGCGGTGGCAATGAAAGGTAAAGGCGAGCTGAGCTTTACTGGTTCACTCGGCGATGTGATGAAAGAGTCTATTCGCGCTGCTATGAGTGTGGTTCGTGCCCGTGGTGACAGCTTAGGTATCGACTACGAAACCTTTAAAACGACTGATGTCCATGTGCATATGCCAGAAGGTGCGACGCCGAAAGATGGTCCCTCTGCTGGTGGCGCACTGACCACAGCGCTGGTATCTGCTTTGACTGGTATTGCCATTCGTCCAGATATCGCCATGACAGGTGAGATTACCCTGCGTGGTAAAATCCTACGTATCGGCGGACTGAAAGAGAAGCTACTCGCGGCGCATCGCGGCGGCATCAAGCATGTGTTGATTCCAGCGACCAACGAGCGTGACTTGGCTGATATCCCTGATAACGTCAAAGAAGGCTTAACCATTCAGCCAGTCGCGACGATTGATGAGATATTAAAAGTTGCTTTAGTCAGCATGCCAACACCAATTAAGCCTGCAAAAGTCACGGTTGATAAAACCAAAGGCAAAGCGCTACATAATTAATTAAACCGTCAGTAATTTAGCCTTAGCAATTAAAAAGCCGCTTACAGCAATGTAGGCGGCTTTTTTTGGCAAAAATAAACAACAATTTAAGTAAAACCCTATGCTATATTTTAGACAAATGTTTATTTGGTAATAAAAATGAATTTAAATCGATTGGCTACTTTATCATTACTTGTAGGCTCATTATCGTCAGTGGCTTTAGTAGGCTGTCAGTCTACTAAACTGAGCCATTCAAACAAAATTGGTGCCGTTAATTCCGACACAAATAATGAAGACTGGTCAACCTCTATCCAGCAACCTTATCTTCTTCAAACTTTGACTAAGTATGACTGGCAATTAACGCAAGTGACTGGTATGAACAATAAAGGCCAACCTTTCAGGCATAAACCACCATTAATTATGGATATTCGTCCAAGTAGTTTATTATTTAAAGAAGGTTGTCATCGTTACAAATTATTTATTGAGAATGCCTATCCCACGCCATACCCCTACTCAATATCTCACCTTGTGGACTCTACTAATGACTGTGACACACAGAGTAACGTAGCGAGCAAAGGTGCTATCCAACAAAGCCTAGAGACCATATTTTCACCGAGATCAAATTTATACTTTAATTTTGAGCCAGTAACTCTTAAATCTAATTTTTTTATACCAAATTCATCAAAACAACTGGCATTAAATATAAATAATGATATGACACTTATATTTACTGGAATGCGTAAGCCTGAACAAAAAACATCAGGACTGCCCATTACTAATGAGTTAATTGAGCGCTATAGCTGGCGACTGATAAGCGCGGCCGATAATAAAGCTCAACTGATTGAACATTTTAATCAAGCAGAGACCCCTATCATTGGCAGATTTACGACAGAAGAATATCACCGCTTTGCTGGCTACTCTGTGGGCTGCAATGGCGCAGGTGGTCCTTATGCCATAACCAATAATCACAGGCTACTCATTGGTGGTGCGCCCAGTACGATGATGAGCTGCGGCGAGCAGATAGATAAAATAGAATCTGATTTTCGCAAATTAGTATCGTATAGCCAAAGCCAATTATTATTAACCAAAACTGCATCAAATAATGATCACGGCAATACAAATAATGAATTACCCTACAAGCTCATCCAAAAAATGGACTCAGGCGAGACTCTAATTTGGCAAAGTGAGACAAAAGACAGCTCACGATAATATTTAAGACGCTTATACGGATATGAATTTAATATAAAAATGGACAAGCATTATGACTCTTTCCTACCATTTATTAATACCAGCTCGTACGTTTACTTTAATAAGCATGTTTGGCGTGGCAGGCTTAGTCGGCTGTCAAACCATAGACGATAGCACCTTTATACCGATAACCGCTAAAGCGCCAAAACCAATAGATACCGATGAAAGAATCATCACGTTTCCACAAAGTGATGAGAATGAATACATAAGCTCTTGGAAATTGCCTGAACTACCCGTTGAAAGTCTCAATCGCTTTGATTGGAAGCTGGTGCGCTGGATAGATAATCAAGATGTGGTCACTCATGTTGATTCTGATGTTTATGCTGGGGGCGACGCTGTGCCGCCATTAATACTGGATGTGCGACCTAGTAATCTGGTGTTTAAATACGACTGTCAGCGTTATAGCCTGCATCATGACGGTTATCATAATTACACTTATAGCTCCTATGGCGTAACAACGACCACGCCAGAATCTTGCTTAATAAACGATACGCAAGCGGCTAGCGATATCTCGGATTATTTAACCCAACTATTCCCCAAATATGGCCGAGGTCGTTTTAACCTTAAAATTATCCCAACACCAAAACAGCAATCCTCAAAACAGCGATTATCACCTCTAAATAAACCAATCTCAAAAAAGCCAATTCCTTATGAGTTGGCATTAAATGCCCAAGATAAACAGTTTATTTTTGCAGCTATCCCAAAGAAATTGCAACCAACTACTGGTCTGCCGATTAGTTATGAGCTGTTAAAAACTTACCAATGGCGACTTGTTAGCGCGGTCGATAGTGATAATAAAGCCATTATTGAGATTAGTCGTCCAGGCTTTCCCGTCAGCGCCTATTTTGGTTATCCCGTATACAATGAGGAGCATCAAGTGGGGTTTGGCTCTGATTGTAATGGCGTTGGTGGACCATACATTTTGACTGCTGATAACATGCTATTAATCGGCTCAGGGGCACAATCGATGATGGGCTGTGGTCCGAAACGTGAAGCTGCCGAAGATAAAATTCGTGAGCTTGAACAGTTAAGCAAAAGCCAATTAACCTTACAACGGCTCCCAAATACCAATACTGATAATCCAAGCCTGCCCTATTATCTACTCACCCAAAAGCTCGATACAGGTGAAATATTGATTTGGAAAAATCAAAAGACGGTCACTCGTTAATCTAGAATCACCACAAAAAAAGCCAAGCATCAAACGCTTGGCTTTTTTTATTTTGAATATTTCTGATGATAGATATAGTCTATTTACTTTAAAACCGATACAGTACCGCTGGGATGTATTTTGCGCAGCCTATGTCAGCGTAGACACAGCACGCTAGTGAAATTTATACCAGTAGCACGATAGTTTTAAAGTCTCAATGTTATTTCGAACTGACTATAGTGCTTACTTAATCGTCACCGTCATATAATATGGCTTTGGCGTATTACCTTCGCGGGCTTGATTGCGTGGTTGTAACACACGAATGGTATGCTCGCCTGTCTTATCCAATGCCACCGTCTCAGTACTAATATCTGGCGAATTGGTGCCATAAAGTACAGGATATAAGTCGTTGCTACCGACGATTGTCGCGCTTACTTTTTGACCTTTTTTGGCATAAAACTGATATTCACAGAATTTATCGCCTTTAATAGCACCGGCACGATTGACATCATAGCTGCCCTTTGCCATGCGCAGCTCTTTGACACCGCAATCGGCATTATAGTGCAAATCGCCTGTTTGTGATGCGGCTTGCGCCGTCATGGTACCCGCGCTCATCATACCTAAAACTAATACTGTGCTTCCTGCTAATTTAGTCAATGTACTCATATAAAACCTCACATAAATTATTATTAAAATTCTAATTATAGAAACTGATATCTCTTACCACTGCTATTTTGCATTACCGCTCACCGATTCATCGTTTTATTTCGTCATCTTATCTTATCATCGCGTTATGTTAACTTAAGCAAATGTTAAGCTCATCTAATTATATGTTTTATATAGGACTTACATATATTAACGCTTTGTTGCGCTTTTAATGAATATCTAGCGATACAGCTTAGCTATACTAGTGGCGAGATTAAGAAAACTCGTTAAATTCTAAATACAAATGGAGATAATAATGAATAAGACAATGCTTGCAAGTGCTTTATTATGTGGTTCAGCGTTAGCAATGACTGGCTGTCAGACAGTAGAGGGCCAAATGCAAACGGGCAATCCACTTAACCAACCCACATTAAAATCAACCATTAATGCGGTCGATGGCAAAAAAAGTGAAGTGGGTCAAGTTTTTCTACGTCCAGTTGATGGCGGTGTACAAGTTTACGGTAAGCTCATGAATTTGCAGCCGGGTAAGACTGTATCACTACATATCCATGAAACGGGCAGCTGCGATGCTATGGGTAAAGCGGCAGGTGGTCATTTCAACCCAGACAACAATCCTCATTCTAACCCAGATGACATGGATGGCCATGCTGGTGATCTGCCTAACCTAACCGCCAACGACGATGGCGTGGCTACGATCAACTATGTGAATAAAAAAATCTCTGCCGCTGAAGGTGGTAAATATAGTGTCAACCGCCTAGCCTTTATCGTTCATGGCGGCGTTGATGACTATACCAGCCAGCCAGCAGGTGATTCAGGCGATCGCGTCGCTTGTGGTATCATTAAAAAAAGCTAATAACGTTTAAGTTTAATACTATTAATTAGTTACACAAGTAGCTAGCCACACAAAAAAACCTCTTAGAGTCTAAGAGGTTTTTTTGTGGCTTAAAGCAATGTTTATCGTATAAACAACAAACCTTTAATAGAAAGTCTAAAGGTAAAGGAGTTTACGACTCTTCTACCCACTCGCCTTTACGCCAATACACTCCCCAACGCGATGCTTTACCGTTCTTTTCAGAGCCGATATATTGCTCTTTTTTCTTCCGTGACCAACGCAGTATTGTTGGATTACCATCAGGGTCTTCATCTGGGCCTTCAAACAAATACTGGAATTTATCTTCCATTTTATCTTTAATCTGTCTCAGCTCAGCCAACTTTGGTGCCCGTGTTTCGCGTACTTTTGGAAACTTAGACGCCGCTAAGAACATGCCTGCGGCCCCTTCACGCAAGATAAAGTAATCATCGTGCTTGGTCGATTTTAGCTCTGGCATATGGATTGGATCCATACGCGGCGGCGCTGCTTCACCCGTTTTGAGCACTTTACGTGTGTTGTCACATTTCTGACAAGCGAAGTACGGTCCAAAACGTCCAGTCTTTAGCTCCATCTGCCCATCACACTTATTACAATCGATGGTTGGGGCATCTGAGCCTGGGACTTCAAACTTACCTTCTTCTAAAATGTAGCCATCGCAATCAGGATTATTACCACAAACATGTAGCTTGAGGCCGCCATCGACGATATAACCATTCATTGCCGTACCACATTTCGGGCAGCGTTTTTTCTCCATCAAGTCTCTGACTTCGGCCGCATCATCATCGCCTTCGGCGTCGTCAAGATTGGCAAACGCTTCGACTGGCATTAAGTTTTTGGTACCTTTACAGCGCTCCTTCGGTGGTAAGTTATAACCGGTACAGCCCAAGAATACACCCGTTGAACCAGTACGCAGCTGCATCGGACGATCACAAAGATCGCAATGTACGTCTGGGACATCGGTTGGGTCATTGGGGCGCATGCCGTCTTTTTCTTTAGCGCGATCGAGGGTAGTTTTAAAATCACCGTAGAAGTTATCGAGGACATCTTTCCAGTCCGTATCGCCTTCAGCGACATGGTCAAGCTTATCCTCAAGCGCGGCGGTAAAGGTATAATCCATCAAGTCTGGAAAGCTTGCCGTCAGTCTATCGGTGACGATATCGCCCATTTTTTCAGCAAATAAGCGCTTGTTTTCAAGCTTCACATAACCACGGTCTTGAATAGTCGAGATAATAGATGCATAGGTCGATGGACGACCGATACCTTTTTTCTCAAGCTCTTTGACCAAGCTTGCCTCGGTATAGCGCGGTGGCGGCTTGGTAAAGTGTTGGCTCGGATCTAGCTTATCAAGCGTTAACTTATCGCCTTTTTTGACGTCAGGTAATAAAGTATCGTCGGTCTTAGCGGGTGGCATAACCTTAGTAAAGCCATCAAACACCAGGGTACGACCGCGGGCTTTTAGCTCAACGTCATTGGCACTGACGAATAGATTCACTGACAGGTATTTAGCTGGCAGCATCTGACAAGCAACAAACTGACGCCAAATCAGCTCATACAAACGTATCGCGTCACGCTCAACCCCTTTCAACTGGGTTGACTTCATATTGACGTTAGAAGGACGAACCGCCTCATGCGCCTCTTGTGCGCCTTGCTTGTTGCCGTAGAAGTTTGGTTTTTCTGGCACATATTTTTCGCCGTAGCTGTCTTCGATATAACCACGTACCGCAGCTAACGCATCACCGGACAAAAAGGTAGAGTCGGTACGCATATAAGTAATATGACCCGCTTCGTACAATCGCTGGGCTAAAATCATGGTCTTTTTAACAGAAAATCCCAACCGTGTGCTGGCGGCTTGTTGCAGAGTCGAGGTAATAAAAGGCGCACTTGGACGAGATTGCGTTGGTTTCTCTTCACGCTCTTTAACGATAAAGTCATTTGTGTTAAGAACTTCTAGGACTTTATCGGTCTGTTCTTTATTGACCAGCTTAAGCGTTTTGCCGCCTTGTTTAGTGGCTTCTAAACGAATCGCGATTTGCTCAGCGTCCTTTTTGCTACTGGCAACGTGAGTATCCGCATGAATCTGCCAGTATTCTTCGGGGATAAAGGCACGAATCTCATGTTCTCTTTCTACGACCAAGCGCATGGCAACCGATTGCACACGCCCCGCAGATAGACCACGAGCGACTTTTTGCCATAGCAGCGGCGATACCATAAAACCAACCACACGGTCTAAAAAGCGCCTTGCCTGCTGGGCATTGACGCGATCAATATCGAGTTTGGAGGGCTGCTTAAAGGCGTTTTGAATGGCAGATTTGGTAATCTCGTTAAAGACCACGCGCTCATATTTACTGTCCGCGCCGCCAATCACTTCTTTGAGATGCCAAGCAATAGCTTCCCCTTCTCTATCCATATCCGTTGCGAGATAGATTTTGTCAGCGTCTTTGGCTAAGGCTTTGAGCTCTTTGATGACCTTGGTTTTATTTGGCAATACTTCATAGACTGCCGCCCAATTATGTTCAGGGTCGACGCCCATACGCCGTACCAATGCTTGCTGGGTTTTTTCTTCTTTGGTCAGACTCTCATCTTTTTTGGTTGCTGCTGGTTTTTTGGCGCTCTTGCTCGCACCAACGGGTAAATCTCGAACATGACCGATACTTGAACGGACAACGAAATCATCACCAAGGTATTTATTAATCGTTTTTGCCTTGGCGGGTGATTCTACAATCACTAAAGACTTGCCTTTTGGATTGCCAGCAGCGGATGCTGGTTTTTTTTTGGTTGTAGTTTTTGCCATGTGTGACGACACCATAATAAGTAAATTAAAGTAAGGATACATTCGGCAGCACGGCAATTTATAGTAATTAGCTATAATTGCTCAGCGAATTATTGTAGTGGTAGCTGCCGATAAAAAGCGGTTATAAAACAAGCAATAACTATAAGACAAAAAATCAGTTATAAAGACGTTACACTGCTAAGCGTTAAACTGTCAACTGCAAATGACTGAGAGTATGCCAAAAGTACTTGCATATTACACATTAATGGAGATTAAAAAACAATTTACTAGCTCTTGGGCTTTTTATGCACCTCTATAGCCCATTGCTCAAGCTTTTCTTTTAACGCCAATAAATCTTCTTCAATCAGTTTCTTCTGATAAGTAGGATTGGTTGACGGACGTACATAAGCGATATCTTCCCAATAAATGACGATGCTATTTGCCTTGGTCCATAGGCCTTTGACAAACGGCTCGATACTAACTGGCAAATCCAATGGCATTTTATCCAAACTAAAATCAATCTTTTTTACAGCCGTATTGCTATTGTTTTGACTAGGCCGAGTGATACTTGGGATAGTGAGTTTGACGTCGTCTCTCTTGGTATCGATAAAACTTCTGTCTGGTCGCCACTGCCCATCGATCACTTGATAGCGCGTATGCGGCAACTTCGTATCTTCTAGCACCAAGCAGTACTGGCCCATCATCCCGCGACCATATTCATTGTCCTTCCCCTTAACCCAATCAGGACAGGTGACGAGTTTTGGGTTCAACTGCAACCGACGCGCGGTCATGCGCAGCTTATCCAAACGCTGATCAATACCGCTAGGTTTGAGCGCCATCATACTCCCTAATACGAATAGTACAATGATAACGCCAATCAATGTTCCCATGATGGTCTGGCCTTTTAACTAAATGAAGGGGTGGCGAATAGACGACGAGTATACCGTTACTTATAATGAGCACGAACCATTAAAAATCAAGCAGCAAAATCTCACAACCACTGGATAGCCAGTTGAACGGCTCATAACGACATGCCTATTTATAGTGGCAGATCAAACACTTAGCTCAATTAGACATAGTCACAATAACAAGATACAAAAAGTCGTGCGCCTAAAAAGGTGCTATGATAAACCATAACTTTAGACGCGCGCAGGTTTATTATGAATAATATTATTAAGCGAAACTCATCGGCCGCTAATTTTGCTAATAAACTGGCCAATAAAGCCACGAGTAAATCCAGCATTGCTCTATCACTAATGGGTGCGGCTTTATTTACCTTATCAGGCTGTGCAACCACCCAAAGCCTAACGCCGCAGCAATGTCAAAGCAGTAACTGGCAAGAAGTGGGCTATGCCGACGGTATCCGTGGTCGCTCAGGCGCGTATTTCGGTCAGTATGCTAATCAATGTGCCAGCGTAGTCGGCGCTACGCCAAACCGTATTCAATGGGAGCAAGGCCGACAGCAAGGGCTAAAAAACTATTGTACCGAGCTCAATGCTTATAAGCTCGGCCGTGAAGGTTATGATTGGCAGCCTGTTTGTCCTCTCGAAGGTATTGAGAAGCTAGAAGAAGCTTATTCGCAAGGACGCTACTATTATATTCGTCAGCGCGACCTTGACTATCTACGCTCGCCTTATCCATTTGGTTATGGCCCTGGACGTTTCGGTTACGGCCATCGCCCACTTGGCTATGGTTGGTAATGGTTACCTATAATCAGCTCAAAACAGAAGTAGTACGGTTCAATTAACGTGTTATTAAAATAGCTCCAACATATACAAGCCGTATTACGGCTCGATGTCTTTAAAGGTTAAGACTACATTAAAATAAAGGAAACCTCACAAGGTTGCCCATGTGAGGCTGGAGAAAGTTTATTATTTTAATGATTCTTCTTATTGTGTTGGCTATTTTTCTATTAATAGGCTTGCTGGTTTTAGCGGTAAGTTTAATCATATAAAGCAGTTATAAAAGGTATAAATATCAACATATAAATGCCACGAGTTAGCCGATACCTTTTATGTATCTTATGTATCACAAATAGGTATCACAAAAATGCTTTATTAACAAAGCTATTCATTAACAAAGGATATTTTGGTCAATCCGGCGTGACTGGCTGCTGCCAATACTTGCGCGACCGTATCGTACTTGCCTTCTTTATCCGCACTCAATTGTACTGAAGGGTCTTTGTTTTCAGCGCTTTGCTGTTGTAGACGCTGCTCTAACTCCTCCATACTAATCGGATCACTGTCCCAAAATATTCCTGCGTCTTTATCAATGCTAATTTGAATGGCTTCTGGTGGCGGCTCATTTACCTCGGCACTGGTCTTTGGCAGGTTTAATGGTACCGTTGGATTCAACACAGTCGCCGTCAATAAAAATATAATCATCAATACCAGCATGATATCGATAAGCGGAATGAGGTTCATCTCACTCATGCTTTGACTGTCATCATCACCCAATTGAAATGCCATAATTACTCTCAATACGTTTCGTTATAATCATTGCCGTTAGTGCGTTTTAACCGGCCTCAGAGGCGCCTTTTTGGATTTCAAAACATTATTAATAAATAACATTCTCAATAAACAGCGCTTATAGCTGCGATGTTGCTGATTTATTATAATGTTCTGACGCTTGAGCAGTTTGTCTATCTGAGTTTATCGTTGTCGCTGATTGAGCTTGGGTAGCCGTAGTACCGTGCTGCATTGATAGTTGCTGTGCGGCGGCAAGCTCGGTTGATTGCGCCAATAAATCATGCGCTCTGTCATTGGCGTGGTACATCACACGGCGATTGATACGTACGGCAAGGTTATAAAACACCACCGCTGGAATCGCCACTGCAATACCAAGACCTGTCATAATCAGCGCCTCACCAACCGGCCCTGCCACTTGTCCCAAGCCTGCTTGTCCCGTCGTGCCAATATTATGCAGCGCATGAAAGATACCCCACACCGTCCCAAATAGACCAATAAATGGCGCAATCGCCGCGGTCGTGCCGAGAATTGGTAGTCCGCGCTCACTGGCAAAGCGATAGCGACCGATATGTTTGAGTAAAGTCTGCTCTATCACCAAACGACGTGTCGCTGTATCCGACTCTATTAACTCTGCTTGTTTAGCCTGAATTTTCTGGCTCAAGTCATCGGCGACATTGGCAGCCAATTTACGGCTTTGTAGTATCCGTATGATACCGGTTACCCAAGAGAAAATAGATAAGGCGAGTAGCAAAAAGAACAGGGTTCTGGTCACCATATCGCTATATTGCCAGTAGGTTGTAAAGTCCATATCAGACTCCTTAATGTGATGTTTTATGACTTGTCATTTATGGTTTGCAACAGTAGCGCAATTCAGTTATTTATTGTCATATCTTTATGGAACGGGATAATCGATTGGCAGTGTGACATTACCGACAACTGGCACACCATTTTCTGTAAAGGGTTTAAATTTACCAGAGCGTACTTGACGTTTTGCTTCTGTATCCAAGCCCGTGTTTCCAGACGATTGAGCAACACGTACACTATCGATACCGCCTTGTTTATTCACTCTCAATATCAGCACAACTTTGAGCATATCACCTGAACGTGCTCTACGAGCCGCACGACTAGGAAAGCTAAAGTTGGGGGCAGAAGCCCAGTTAGCAGCGCTGGCCGTAAAGTTAACAGGCTGATTACTCACGGCAGCGGCAGCTTTAGCCTCCGCATCAGCTTTTGCTTGAGCAGCGACTTCTTCGGCTTGTTTTGCCGCAGCGGCTTTTTTAGCAGCCTCTTTCGCAGCTTTAGCATTGGCGTCAACTAATGCTTGCGCCTCTCTAGCTGCTTTAGCATCAGCAGCTGCTTGCGCTTCTCGTTCTGCTTGCGCCGCCTTTTCAGCTTGCGCTGCTTTTTCTGCCTGCGCGGCTATGATACGGCGGCGTTCATCAGCAGTTTCCTTATCAAGATTAGGCTGTTTTTTCTCTGGTGGCTCGTTTTCTACTTTCTTTTCTGTAGGTTTTTTCTGCGGTGGTTTCTCGTTCTGAACCGTTGGTTTCTTCTCTTTTACCACTGGCTTCTCTTGCTTAACAACTACAGGTTTTGGTTTTGGCTTAGGCTCTGATTTTGGCTGTGGTTTACTTTTTGGCACTACTTCTACCTCAGCATCCACACTCTCGGCAGGTTCAGTAGGTAACGTCACCATCTCTATCTCGATAGGTGGCGTGTCTTTTTCTGGCTCGACTTTTATCTCAGCCGGTTTTATCGCCACCAATGCTACTGCCGTGAGCACGTGTAGCGTCACCACTATGATAATAGCAATGAGTATTGACCTAAGTGGTGGCGCGTCTAAATCCGTTGAACTCATAACAGCCTAACTTTTATTTTAACCGGAGTAGAATGGCGTAGATGATAATGCAAACGATAATTATTATCAATAATAAATTTACAATAATTTCTTTACTTAACAAAATATTTACAGCTCTATTGTAAGGTCATTCACCTTCAGGTTTAACAAACCTTTATTATATAGCTGATTCACCTTAAAACCGATACGAGTGCTACTGGATTAAAATTTTCGTAGCCCCTGTCACGTTTACGAACAGCAAGCAAGAAAAATTGATAACCGTAGTACGTGGTTACCAACGTCTCGATTTTATATAGAACTGCCTATATATAATTGAAGTATATTAGCAAACCATTCAGCTATCGTTAATAAAAACCATTATCATCTGTATTGATAATAAGTCTCAATTACTTTATCATAAGCATATTAATTTTTAAGCGCTCTAATCCTTAAGCGTAAAAACAGCAATAAAAAACAAGAAGTCTTAAGGTATTACTATCGAGTAGTATCTAGCGCGCACAATCACGCTAAACAAGCTCTTTTTATTTTTCACATTCTCCAAACCTACGATATACCGAGTCATTTATGTCTATTAATTCATTATCTAGCCGTTCTTCTACCCCTCTTTTTAAACGTCCCTTATTGGCTGTCATGGTGACGGCACTGTTTACCACCATCGGTATAGCAGGCTGTAGCTCGCCTGATTCGAGCGATGCGGAGCCAACAGAAACTAAGGCTGAAAACCAAACGGCTGATTCTGCCTCAAATGTTGACAATAATGATGCTGTTTCTGCTGAAAAAATCTCAGTCGATACGGTAAAAGGCAAGGTCGATCTACCAATGAACCCCTCGCCGTTGGTGGTTTATGACATGACCTTGTTACAAGATTTAGCAGCGCTTGATGTGGCGGTTGATGGTATGCCGAGCGGGCTACATCTAGATAACTTACATTCTGAAGTACAGCCTGAGCCCAAAGAAGTCGGTACCGTATTTGAGCCCAATCTTGAAGACTTAAATGCGATGCAGCCGCAAGCGATCTTGGTCGGCTCGCGTATGGCAGAAAAATATAATGAGCTATCCAGTATCGCACCGACGTTGGATATGAGTATTGATACCGCGAATATTTATGAATCAAGTAAACAGCGTTTGCATGATTTGGGCGCTTTGTTTGGTAAGAGCGATCAGGCGGCTAAGCTGCAAGGTAATATCGACGGTCTCATCGATGAGACTAAAACCTTAACCAAGGATAAAGGCAAAGGCCTAGTCGTCATGGTTAATGGTAATAAACTTTCTACTTATAACGTTAAATCGCGCTACGGCTTTATCCATACTGTACTGGATATACCCATTGCAGACGAGTCAATATCGGATGCGCGCCACGGTCAGCCAGTGTCTTTTGAATACTTACAAAAAACCAATCCAGACTGGTTGTTTGTCGTTGATCGCAGCGCAGCGATTGGTGAAGATAGCGCTGGTGCTAAAGCAGTATTGGACAACCCATTGGTCGCGCAAACCACTGCATGGAGTAAAGATCAAGTGGTTTACTTGAGCCCAGACTCTTACCTAGCATTCGGTGGCTATTATCAGTGGATGCAAGATTTGACGACCATTAAAGACGCATTCGCTAGCGCAAAATAAACGCTATAACCATGCAAGCCATTGTTGTTAATCGATGATTAGCACCTCATTTTAAGCCAGTATAAGTTATGTCGTTATTTTCACATCGTGCTCATACCCACGCTAAACCCCACGCTAAAACCAGTGCTTCGTTGCCAATCGCTTCACCGCACTGGCAAAAAAGCACTAGTAAAGGTTTGAGTACCAACCCTCGACGTGCCGCTATACCGCCATGGTTAATAAACACCGGTAGCCTCATTATTATGGGGTTTTTGGTGTTATTAAGCCTATCAATCGGTGTGGCGGATTTTTCATGGTCAGGTATCCTACAAAGCCTCATCAGTCATAGCGCCAACTCGGATAGCTCGTTAATGTTGGTCAGCCGACTACCGCGTACCATTGCCATTATCTTAACCGGTATCGCGATGGCAGTAGCGGGGATGATTATTCAGGTGGTGTTAAAAAACCGTTTCGTTGAGCCATCGATGGTTGGTGCCACCCAAAGTGCGGCGCTAGGGCTGTTGGTGGTCAGCTTGCTGTTTCCAGCCAGTGCGCTTATCGTCAAAATGGGCGTGGCAACCGTCGCCGCTGTATTTGGCATGATGTTATTTATGCTGCTGATTCACCGCATCCCGCCTACTGACTTTTTGATGATTCCACTGATTGGCATTGTCTTTGGCGGTATCATCGAGGCGGTGACGACGTTTATCGCCTATCAAACTGAGTCGTTACAAATGCTAAGTGTATGGCAATTTGGTGACTTCTCTGGCGTATTAGCTGGTCGTTATGAGCTACTGTGGCTGACAGGTGGGCTGTGTGTGTTGGCTTATATCATCGCCGACAAACTGACCATCGTTGGTTTGGGCGATAATATCGCGCTCAATTTGGGCATTAGTAAACGCCAAGTCACATGGCTTGGCGTTGGGATGGTGGCGATGATGAGTGCCGTTGTCGTGGTAACGGTGGGCATGATTCCATTTATTGGTTTGGTCGTGCCCAATATCGTCAGTCGATTGATGGGTGATAAATTACGTCGTAGCTTGCCCGCAGTTGCGCTATTAGGTGCCTCAGCTGTCCTGCTCTGCGATATTATTGGTCGCTCTATTCGCTATCCGTTTGAAGTACCTGTGGCGACGGTCTTTGGTGTGGTCGGTACCGTGCTGTTTTTATGGCTATTATTACGTGCGCCTGCCGAGCAATAAAAACAGTCACTCAACCCTGTTATCAGTTATCTACCCTCTTCACTTATCTCTCTTTTTTACCAGATAAGCTTGGCACTATAGGATTCGCGCATGTTTTCACCCTTTACGCCTAGCGCTGCAAAAAATAGTAGCTCAGAGAATAGTTATTCAAAAAGTAATAGCTCGAGAAACAGTACTCAAAAAAATAATAATGACACCTCTTCTTCTGAACAGAGTCGTCTAGCGCAATTTTGGACATTCATCGTCAATCACCCAAAATCGATTGCGGCCATTGTGCTGCTGATCTCGATGGTTCTGTTTTTAACCCTCAACGTCAACGGTCATTGGGATTTTGCGTTACCGCTACGAGGCAAAAAATTACTGGCGCTGATGGTGGTTGGCTATGCTATCGGGGTATCGACGCTACTGTTTCAGACCTTGACCCACAATCCTATTTTGACGCCATCACTGTTGGGCTTTGATTCGTTATATGTGCTGCTGCAAAGTTTATTGGTGTTCTTTTTGGGCGCGATCAGCTTTACCAGTATCAATCCGATTGCCAAATTCTCGCTTGAAATATTCTTAATGTTTGGCGCATCATTGCTATTATTTCGGTTGCTATTCTCCAAGAGCAGTCAGGATTTGACGCGGCTGATATTGGTCGGCGTTATTTTTGGCGTGCTGTTTCGTAGTTTATCGGCATTGATTGCACGATTGATTAACCCCGATGACTTTGTGGTGGTGCAATCTGCCAGCTATGCGCAATTTAATACCGTCAATCCACAGTTGCTTGGTATCAGTCTATTTATTTGTGTCATCAGTGGGCTATTTATCTGGCGCTGGCGCTATCAGTGCGATGTGTTGATGCTCGGTAAGCCCCAAGCGATTAACCTCGGTATCCATTATCAACGCCTGGCATTTGGGCTATTAACCATCATTGCGGTATTAGTCGCTACGGCGACAGCATTGGTCGGTCCAGTAACCTTTTTTGGTTTATTAGTCTGCGCTTTAACCAATCGCATTGCTCGCCATATGTATCATAGCGAACGACTGATACTGGTCAGCTTGGTGGCCATGATTTGCTTGGTATTGGGTCAGACCGTATTTGAGCAAGTATTGGGCATGGCGGGCGTACTGTCAGTGGTGATTGAATTGGCGGGCGGCTTGGTATTTTTAATATTGATTTTTATAAGCCAACGTCGCCAGTAATACCAGTCCAAAAAACTGATCAAAATTTATCTAAAAACAAGAAGCCCCTATGATTAAATTGGATAACATCTCGTACCATATTGGCAAACAACAAATCTTACATGACATCACTTTATCGTTACCAAGTGCCCAAATTATCGCCTTAATTGGTCCCAATGGCGCGGGAAAATCCACTCTATTTTCGGTGATGGCACGCCTGCAGCCGCTTCAATCTGGGCAGGTGCGTTTCGCTGAGCACGATATTGTCAGCTGTCATGCGCGAACCTTGTCCAAGACTGTCGCCATGCTTGGACAAGACAACCAAGTACAAGGACGGCTACGTGTACACGAGCTGCTGATGTTTGGTCGCTATCCCTACCACCAAGGACAGCCAACCGCGCACGATCAACAAAAAGTGCAGGAAATTATAGAACGTTTTGAGCTTGAGCCTTTGGCTGAGCGCTTTTTGTCGACGTTATCGGGTGGACAGCGACAACGGGTATTGATTGCGATGATTGTTTGCCAAGATACGCCGTATTTACTGCTCGATGAGCCGCTAAATAATCTGGATATGTACCATGCTGGGCGCCTAATGCGTGAGCTGCGTGAGTTGAGCCATGGTCAAAATAAAACCGTGGTGATTGTCTTGCACGATATCAATCAAGCGGCGCAATTCGCCGACACCGTGGTGACGATGAAAGAAGGTCGCGTGCTAGCCACAGGAGCGCCTGTGGATGTACTCACACAAGAAACAATGAAAGTGTTATATAACGTCGATGTGACTGTTTTAAATCATCAAGGTCGTCCAGTGATTGTCGATACAGTATAAGTATAGAATCTAGCTATATAGAGTCTAACCATAAAAAATTAGTGTAAATACAATTAAGGCGTGTTGAACATTCACAAATTATATAAGCCATAAAAAAAGACCACCTATATAATATAAGTGGTCTTTTTACTACTAATGAGTAAAGTAGTTTGGTTTAGAACTGATAGGTTAAAGAAGCTTTGATGTTACGACCTGGCTCAAAGTCAGTTCTTAAAGTACCATCGTCACGTGGCGCAACGATACGTGACGCATGATTGGCATAGTTTTCATCAAAGATATTGTATACACCAACTGTTGCTTTTATTCCTTCTATCTGTTTTGGCGAATAGCTCATAAAAATATCATGGACGTCATAGCTTGGTTTTTCGATGTCATCGCCACCCGTATTCGGAGTTACTGAAGCAACATAGGTACTGCGCCAGCCTAGCTCTGTAGTGTCTGTTGGCTCATAAGCCAGATTGAGCATGTATTTATCGCCCGAATCAGAGCTACTGCCTGTTTGTGAGTAGATGCTATAGCCGCTATCTTTACCTTTACTACGTGCATGAGCGTAGCTCAAGCCCATACTAAAGTCATCCATCTTATAATCGGCGGCAAGCTCGACACCTTTGATTTTGTAGTCTTCGTCTTTATTAATTGCACCTTGGCAACTACCGCCTGACGCACCTGTCGCACAATCTAAGCCAACTTTATTTTTGCCTGCACGTACATATTCAATATAGTTCTCGATATTGGTCTCAAAGTATTTACCACTTAATTGCAGTGCATCATCAGCAGTGGTCAAACCACGTAATGTGGTCACAACACCAACCTCGGCGTTATCACCTTCTTCTGCTTTTAAGTCATCATTTACATAAGTCTCAGTGCCATCTTGGTTAAAAATAGCTTGGCTCAAATCTGGACCATTAAACAATTGGGTATAACTGGCAAATAGCTGAGTACTCGGGGCAACCTCGTAGCTGGCGGCCAATCCACCGACGACGTTGTTAAATACTTTACCATCAGCAACGAAATCTGGAGACTCATAGCGATCATAGCGAATACCTGGCGTTAGGCTAAATTTACCCATCTGCCATTGGTCTTCTAAATACACAGAGGTGTTTTGAGCTTCATCGCTACCTGTTTTGGCAGAGTCACGTGCCATTTCAGACTCTTTTTTGTAATGTTCAACACCAGCGATTAGCTTATGCGAACCAGTGATACCCTCAACGATGCTGCTATCAATCACACTGGTATTCTGAATTTTACCGCCTGTAGTTTTGACCTCGGCTTCCCAGTCATAACCAGGGTTTACCGTATAATCTGTATCTCGTGAGATTTTCGTCTTTGTTTGATAGACATTGGTATCAACATCGATTAGCTGATTAACCGGATTATAATTATAATCTAGTCCATAAGTAATGTTGAGGGCATAATAACGAAGTATTAACAATTTGGCAATAATTAATGTAAGAAATTTACGATTAAAAAATGGGCCCGCTGAAAATATGGCTGGGTTTGGGAGACTGGCTATTCAGTTATTAGGTAACGACTATTCACGCCTCATGCTCAGGAAATTGAACGATAAAAAGTATTTTTTCCACTGACTTGCGCTATGTTCTTATAATTAATCGTTATTATTAATAAAATAAACGCACCAATATGAAAAAAAACATTGCAATAGGCAGCCGTTTACATATACCCTTAGATAGTTGACCAATTAGTCAAGTTTAAATAACAATTACTGATCAGATTAAAAGACAATAGCTATCTGCTAGTTATTGGCATAAATGTAAACAGACTTCTCTGTCAGATGAATTAGCAATGCTAATTTTTACAGAGACAGCATTTTTTTCATCTCATATATGGATTCAAAACTTTGCTTAATCATCTGCACAGAGCTTGGCCTATAACTCACTTCACAAGGAAGTTAAGATGAGTGAAAATACTCAAGGAAACCCGGATTTATTGTATGGTCTACATGACCGTCCTGCTCCTCCAAAAGCATTTTTAGGTGCGGTTCAACACGTACTCGCCGCTTTTGTTGGTATCATCACTCCCTCATTAATCATTGGTGGCGCGTTAGGCTTAGGCGAACATATTCCCTACCTAATCAGTATGGCCCTAATGGTATCGGGGGTTGCTACCTTTATTCAAACCCGTAAAGTTGGCCCTGTCGGGTCAGGGCTAATGGCACTCCAAGGCACTAGCTTTGGTTTCCTAGCAGCAGTATTAGCAGCAGGTTTTGTAGTCAAAAACAAAGGCGGTAGTCCTGAAGAAATCCTCTCCGTTATCTTTGGGGTTACCTTCCTCGGGGCATTCGTTGAGATTTTCTTAAGTCAGTTCATCACTAAGCTTAAATCTTTGATGAGTCCAATCGTTACCGGTTGTGTTATTGTCACCATTGGTCTGTCGTTGACCAAAACAGGTCTAACCGATTTAGCAGGGGGTGTTGGTGCTGAAAACTTTGGTAGTATGGAGAATTTACTACTAGGCGGCGGTGTGTTAGTGAGCGTGGTGCTAATCAGTATCGTTAATAATAAAGTCATTCGCTCAAGTGCTATTTTTATCGGTTTAATGTTAGGTCTAATAGTAGCAGCATTTATGGGCCGTATTGATTAGTAGCAGCATTTATGGGCCGTATTGATTTTTCATTGGTCTCAGAAGCCCCTTTATTAACGGTACCCGTACCCTTTAAGTTTGGTTTTGGTTTTGATTGGCAAGCCTTTATTCCTATTGCCTTTATGTATATTATTACCAGTATCGAGACCTCAGGTGATTTGACCGCAACGTCGATGATCTCAGGTGAGCCGATAAAAGGCCCACTATATGAGAAACGTATCAAAGGCGGCGTATTAGGTGATGGTGTCAACTCCGCCATTTCTGGTATATTTAACAGCTTCCCCGTAACCACATTTAGCCAGAATAATGGTGTCATCCAAATGACTGGTATTGCCAGTCGCTATGTTGGCTTTTATGTGGCAGGTATCTTATTTATAATGGGTCTGTTTCCTGTTTTAGGTGCTATCTTTACTCAGTTGCCAAAGCCGGTGGTTGGCGGCGTAACGCTGTTGATGTTCGCTACTGTAGCGACTGCGGGTATTCGTATCCTCTCGACAGTGAACTTTACCCATCGTAATGTGTTAATCATTGCCACCTCATTGGGTCTGGGTCTAGGTGTTGCGTTTGTTCCTGATGTCTTTGCGCAAATGCCACAACTGTTCCGCAATATCTTTGGCTCAGCAGTGACCATGTCAGGGGTAATAGCCATTGCGCTCGATGTGATTTTGCCGAAGAACTATGGTGTCGAATATGATACTGAAGAGCAGCATATCGAAGACGGCCTAAAACCGCTTAGAAAAAAAGCGTCTTAGTAGCTGATTTACAAATGCTTCATCATGATGTATAAAATAAAGCCTCAATAGTATTAAACTACTGAGGCTTTAGCTTGGTATCCATAAATAATATCGGCAACGCTAGCTAGCTGTAATCGCTATTCAATGCCACAGCCACGTAAAATGAATGGCACTAGAAAGTCAGCAGCCCGTGCTTCATCTTGTTCATCGTACTCAGTCTTGTTCATCAAGCCGACGATTTCTGTTTCAAATTCAGCGTAGCGCTGCGTCGTGGCCCAAATTAAAATCAACAGCTGCAATGGATCATCGATAGCGATTTTGCCTTGTTCGTGCCATGTTTTCATCACTTGAGTTTTATCAAGCGCCCATTCTTTCATCACCGTCGACATAAAGTCATGTAGATGTAATGCCCCACCGATGACCTCAAGCGCAAACAGCTTATGCCGATTTGGGTGAGCAAAGGCTTGATGTAATTTGGTACGCACAAACTTTTCGATGACTGTTTTGGGATCGCTGTCCACCGTCATCGTCACCAAGCCCTCATTCCACTCTTCAATAATAGAAAGCAAAACAACCTTATACAGGTTTTTTTTATTCTTAAAGTAATAATGAATATTGGCTTTTGGCAAACCCGCTCGATCGGCGATACCTTGCATCGTGGCACCGCGATAGCCTTGCAATACAAATTCTTCTTCAGCAGCGGTCAAAATCAGTGCTTGATTGTGTGCACGAATATCCTGCTGATTACGGTGTACAGCGCTCTCAGAGGATGATGGTGCGTTTGATTTAGCGTTTTGAGTCATAGGATGAACCGTTAGACATTAATGTGAATAAACAACCATATTCCAGCGTGAATTTAAGATAAACTAATAGATTAATACGCTAATTTTTATGGAACATGGCAAGCAAATATAAAATATTTTTCATAAAGTAGTTGACCAAATGGTCAGGTTTAAGCAGAATGGTTAATATTAAACCAATTACGACTCATTCGATACTACTTTAACATGGGTTTTTACCCTGATTTATGTAATCAAGAGAAATGATCCTCTTTATAAACTTATATCAATCGAATTATAAACTCGTATCATTCAACTTTTTTGTGTCAAAAGATAAGGATATCACTGTGAGCTTATCACTATCGCAACTCAATGCCCTGTCGCCAGCCGATGCTACCTCGAAATTCCTGACCTGTTGCACTAGCAGCCGTTGGGCGAGTCTATTGGCAGATGCGCGTCCGTTTGAAGATGTAGATGCTCTAATGAGCGCAAGCGATGCAGCATGGGGCCAGGCGCAAACAGAAGAAGCCAATTTATTAGAGGCCTTTGACGGTCATCCACAGATTGGTAATGTTGACTCATTAAAAGAGAAATATCGTAATACGCAAGATAGCGCCGCACATGAGCAATCAGGTGCTAATAACGCTGATGACGCTGTGATTGAAGCCTTAGCACAAGGCAATCAAGACTACCTCGATAAATTTGGTTTTATCTTTATTGTTTATGCTACGGGTAAAAGCGCGCAAGAAATGCTTGACTTATTACTCGCTCGCTTGCCAAATGATCGTGAAACAGAACTGGGCAATGCAGCAGCTGAACAAAACAAAATAACCCGCTTACGTTTGCAGAAAATGCTAAGCGACGCTTAAACTTAACTTTAGAGTTAGACTCATTTTTTTCCACACATATAAAAGGAATTATTATGTCCGCTACTTTATCATCACATATTCTAGACACGCATCTTGGTAAGCCAGCTGCTGATATCGCTGTAACACTACATCGTGTGTCTGCGAGCGGTGAAGCAAAACTATTGGCCAATGGCGTTACCAACGCTGATGGTCGCGTGGCACCAGACAGCTGGGCGTTTGACCCATCCATTGATATCGCTGAATATCATATTGATATTGGTCGCTATACATTGACTTTTGATACGCAGTCTTATTTTGATGCACAAAATCTCACTGCATTTTATCCGCAAGTTATTATCGACTTTATGGTCAGTGATGGGAATCATTACCATGTGCCGTTGTTGCTTAGCGCACATGGTTATAGTACCTATCGCGGCTCATAATTTTATCGCTTTATCACTCGAAGCCTTATACGAATAAGGCTAAACGAGCGCTGTAAACTCTAAACGTCTGACAGTGAGGTCAGTGGTTTAAGACCAAATAAATAATGCTGGTATCGCTACGTTGTATCACAATCTTTTATAATAACGAAGGTGAGCAAAAGTCGTTACGAGTTACCAAGATATAACAATATAAAAGGACATTGACAACATGGGTGCATATCTTCTCGATTGGCTAAGTTTATTCTTCCGCTGGTTTCACGTTATCGCTGGTGTAGCATGGATTGGCGCATCTTTTTACTTCGTATGGCTCGACATGAGTCTTCAGAAGCCACCAGAGTGGAAAGCCAAAAAAGGCATTTCAGGTGACCTTTGGGCAGTTCATGGTGGTGGTTTCTACGAAATTGCCAAGTACAAGCTCGAACCTGAAGAAATGCCAAAAACACTGCATTGGTTCAAATGGGAAGCCTACACCACTTGGCTGACCGGTATGATGATGCTTATCATCGTGTACTATATCAATGCCACAGCGTACTTGATTGATCCAAGTAAAGTGGATTTTGGTAGCAGTGTGGGTGCCATATCTACCAGTTTACTGTTCTTATTTGGCAGCTACTTTATTTATGAAGCCATTGTACGCAGCAGTATCGGCAAAAATAAACTGGTTTTTAGTGTCACTATCTTTATATTAATGATTATTGCCACTTGGGGTTCTTATCAGTTATTTAGTGACCGTGCTTCCTTTATCCATGTTGGTGCCATTTTAGGTACAATCATGGCAGGTAACGTATTCTTTGGAATTATGCCTGCTCAGCGCGCATTGGTAGATTGTGTAAGTCGTGGCGTAAAACCAGGTCCAGATGTAGCAGCTTTAGCATTAATGGCCAGAAACCGCTCGGTGATGAATAACTACTTTACTCTACCGCTAATCTTTATCATGATTAGTAATCACTATCCAATGATGTATTCACATGCGCATGGCTGGTTGGTATTGGTATTCGTCGGTATTATCACTGCAACTGCTCGTCATTACTTCAACGAAAAACACTTGGGTCGCAATAAACCAAAATTCTTAGTGGTTCCTGCGATAGCAACCGTATTACTAATTATTTGGATGCGTCCGACACCAATTGAGAAATCACCAACCCCTGCCGTCAGTGCAACTGCTCCAGCAGAAGACGCAGCACCGACAGATACGCCACCTGCTGATGGTGCAGAAGCAGAAGCTGATGCTGCTAGTAATGATGAAAACGCGGCCGAAGCCGTCCCAGTGTCTGCATCTGCTGATGATGCTGCTATGGCTATTGTTCATGAACGTTGTACTACTTGTCATGCCGTGCAACCCACTCACGAAATGTTTAATGTACCTCAAGCCGGTATTGTTTTAGAAACTCCAGCAGATCTAAAAACCTATAAAGCAAGAATCATCACGGCGGTACAAACAGAATATATGCCTTTTGGTAACCTGACTAATATGACAGATGACGAGCGTCAGCAATTACTCGAGTATACCTCAGGGTTATAAGCAAACCGTTTAACAATCTACCTAACGCTGGTTTTTATATCGAAGCCAGCGTTATCACAGTATGGTTTTTGACCCTATCTAGCTTTATAAAAGTTCAGATACTATGGCTCAAATAAAAGACCGCACTTCTTGTTCTACCCTATTTCGTTTTAGTTTATCTAGGATAATCATAATGACAAAAAAAATAACCAGCGATTTTAATCAGGATGCCTATCCGCGTGACCTAAAAGGCTATGCCGGTAATCCACCAAAGGCTAACTGGCCAGGTGGCGCTAAGATCGCGGTGCAGTTTGTACTTAATATCGAAGAAGGTGCAGAAAACAGCGTCATTCATGGCGATGGTCAGTCAGAACGTTTTTTATCTGACGTATTAGGTACGCCTGAGTTTCTCAATCGTCACCAATCTATTGAGTCTGCATTTGAGTACGGTAGTCGTGTTGGCGTTTGGCGTGTATTAGATACCTTTAAAGAGTACGGCTTACCGATCACTACCTTTACTTGTGCTGCTGCTGCTGAAAAGACACCGCATATCGTTGAACGCGTCTTAGAAGATGGTCATGAAATTGCCAGTCATGGACTACGCTGGATTACTTATCAGGATATGTACCGTGAGACTGAACGCGAACATGTACGCCGCGCCACTGAAATCTTTGAGAGCATGCTTGGTAAGCAGCCACTCGGTTGGTATACCGGTCGTGATAGCCCCAATACTCGCGAACTGGTCGCTGCACAAGGTGGCTATATTTATGACTCGGATTCTTATGCCGATGAACTCCCCTACTGGCTCAATGTCAAAGTAGAAGAAGGCAGTAAAATCGCCCGTAAACCGCATTTGGTTATCCCTTATACACTTGAGACCAATGACATGCGTTTTGCTTCTAGCCCTGGTTTTACCAACGCTGAACCTTTTTACCAGTACTTAAAAGACAGCTTTGATACCTTGTATGAAGAAGGCGACAAAGACGGTAAGAACGAGCCAAAAATGCTAACGATTGGCTTGCATTGCCGTATCATCGGTCGCGCTGGTCGTATCACTGCGCTCAAACAGTTTTTAAAATATATCACCAGTAAACCCGATGTTTGGGTATGCCGCCGCGATGAAATCGCCAAGCACTGGTATGAAAACCATCCAGCAACGGCAGATAACACCGCCAACTGGATGTAACTATCGACATTAGAGACGTATCATCATATTAATAAGCAGGTATGTAATAGAAACTAAGCTCGCTGATGATGGTACGCTCAAGGCCATTTATAACTTAATAAACGGCTAAAAAATCAAATAAATGATATTATTAAATAATATAAAGGTGAACTCATGAAAACCACGATAATTGCCCAACCTTTAACCAAAGCTGCTTTTGCACCTTATGGTTCAGTGATTGAGCCTTATGACGATAAAGAAAAATGTCCTGAAAATAGTTGGGATATCAATCGTGGCTATGCGTGTCGTCATGATTCTATCTCAAAAGTGGCATTAGACGGCGGTGAAGTTGGTTTTAGTATTTTTCGCACTAAAAGACGCGACTGCCCTATTACGCTATCGGTCATGGAATATCACCCGTTTGGTACGCAAGCCTTCTTTTCTATGAATTCCACAGATTATCTGGTTGTGGTAGCTAAACCTGGCGACGCGCCCAAATCAGCGGATGATTTAGAAGTATTTTATGCTCACTCGCATCAAGGTGTTCAGTATGACGCCAATGTTTGGCACCATCCGCTACTAGCACTAAAAGCAGATTGTGACTTTTTAGTTGTCGATCGTATCAATGGTGAGGGTAACAACTGCCATGAATTTGAGATTGATGATTGGGAAGTTTGCGTTGATGTGTCTGCTGAGCAAGCTAAATCAGAGAGAGCAAAGGCTAATGCTGTTTAGACATTAAATAAATAGTATTTTGATTGTGCTTTAATTTGATTGTGCTCTAAAAAGCACACTGACATCAGAGTTAGCCAAAATTGACATTAAAAGAACACCAAGTTAAACACTCTAAAATACTTATTGAGCTTTTTAGATAGACAACACATTCTTCTAACGGTTTATTTTAATCGATGTCTGAGACGGCCGTTATTGCCTTCTATACCTACGTTGTACTGTTTTCCCATACATAAGCCACTTCTTGCGATGCACGTAAGTCCAAAACTTATCAACCTCTAACAGTCATTAACCATATTTAATCTTCTATTCTAGAATGACGGCCATGAGAGGTTAAGGCCTGATTATCAATGAACTGACGCTTGCAGTCTTTACATTGATAGTTCTGCTTAACATAGCTTTTTATTGCATTTTTCTTTAGACTTATACTATGACAGTCAGGGCATCTGATTTAGGCATGAGCGCTTCTAAGGCGCCTGATATCAATGACATTGGGCTCATGGAAAACAGAGCAACTTTACATATTTCTAGTCAGCATATCTACAACTGATTAGAGCATGGGTTTTAGATTTAGAGCATGGAACCTTAGGTTTAGAGCATGGAGCTTTAGATGAATCATAGGTCTGTGCGTCATTAGAGAAAATGACAGCTGTTGTCGATAAAAAATGAAAACGATCCAAATTACCGGGCTATGTCTAACGTCTAATAATTTTGACAATAGCTTAGCCCTTCAAGCAAGCTGCAAATGATTTAGTGTTTAAAGGGAAACCCCAGCCAAACGGGTAACCCCCTCCTTTGCTCCACGATTCAAACTCAAAGACTTAAACTCAAAGGTTCAGACACAAATTTATCGCGGCACAAAACCACTAAGGAACATTAACCATGTCAACAAAAAGCACTTATTACGCACCAACTGGCGGCTTGCCTCCACAAACACAACTACTATCTGATCGTGCTATCTTCACCGAAGCTTATGCGATTATTCCAAAGCGTGTATTAACGGATATCGTTATCAGCTATCTACCGTTTTGGACAGGCATGCGCATGTGGGTACTGGCACGTCCACTTTCAGGTTTCTCTGAGACCTTTTCACAGTATATCGTCGAAGTTGAGCCTAATGGCGGCTCAGAAAAGCCTGAGCTAGATGCCAACGCCGAAGGTGTGGTATTCATCGTTGAAGGCGAAATGGATATGACTATCGAAGGTGAGACGCATCATCTTGAATCAGGTGGTTATGCATTCTTACCACCTGGCTGCAAATGGTCATTGAAAAACAACAGCGACAAGCACGTTAAATTCCATTGGATCCGCAAAGCGTATCAACATTGTGAAGGTATTGATGTACCTGAAGCGTTTGTAACCAGCGATCACGATGTTGAAGCCATTGAAATGCCGGGTACTGATGGCGTATGGACAACCACCAGATTTACCGAGCAGTCTGATATGCGTCACGACATGCATGTGAATATCGTTACTTTCCAGCCAGGTGGCGTGATTCCATTTGATGAAACGCATGTGATGGAACATGGTTTGTATGTACTAGAAGGTAAAGCTGTCTATCACTTAAACGGTGAATGGGTAGAAGTTGAAGCAGGCGACTTTATGTGGCTGCGCGCATTCTGCCCACAATCTTGTTACGCTGGCGGACCTGGTCCATTCAGATACTTACTATACAAAGACGTGAACCGTCATATGCCGTTTATTCGTCCAGTAAAATAAGCCATCTAGAATAATTAAAAGCATAATTATTAATTCGAAAATAAAGCCAGCTAATTACAATTAGCTGGCTTTTTATTTTTATGTCGAATTGAATATTTTTAAACCAAGCTTTAATAACGTAATGCTAAAACATCCATCACTTTACTTGTTTTTTATGTACTACTGTACTAGAATACTGAAACAAGATGATAATCAATCTGTTTTTAAATGAAGACTACATATTATGAGCACCGATCCTTATCATAGTTTATTAAAGCATTTAGCCAGTTGTCATGATAGCGCCGCTATCGAAATGCTGCTCAGTGCCTTGTTAACCGATAAAGAGCAATTTGAGATTGCCAACCGTATTCGTATTTTTGATTTATTAGCACGCGGTGTCACCCAACGTGAAATTTCTGAGCAGCTAGGCGTTGGTATTGCCACCGTCTCTCGCGGTGCTAAAGCGATGCAAATTCATGACGTCAGCGCGCTGCTAGCAACTCACAGACAAGACGATTAAAACATCAATCAACGCTAATTACATTTATTCTAGCTTTACCTATTTGAATTACTTTGGACCTCGTTATGACCTCTCCTACCCCACAATATGATCAACCTGCCGCTATTGATATCCCTAGCAAGCCGCAACGGATAAAGCTGACGCAGGATATCGATTTTCTAGCTTTATTTAAACGCATTGAGCGTGCTTTTGATACTTGTTATTTGCTCGAATCCTTAGGCGAAGATAGCCATATGTCACGCCATCATGCCATTGGTTTTGATCCAGTGATGACCATTACTGCTATCGACCGTACTATCCTGGCGATTACCGATAACAAAACCGCTAAAACTGACCATTATCAGACGGACAATCCCTATCAGCTGCTACGTACTATCACTCCGCAGCATGTCATTGCCCGCGAACAAAGTGGCGGTTTGGTTGGTTATCTGGGCTATGACAGTGTCAATTTCTTTGAGCCAAGTGTCAATGCCAAGCCGAGCGTCGATTTTGAACCGTTTAAGTTTGGCGTTTATCTAGATGGCTTAACGCTCGATAAGATGACTGGAGAGATTTTCTACTTTTATTATCCAACCGAGCAGCAAAACAATCGTATCGAACAGATTAAAGCCTTGCTTGATGCACCGACCCCAGAATACGAGCCACCTACAGTAGAATTTTTAGGCGACGGCATGAGTCAAGACGAGCATGCTAAAGTAGTGATGCAAGTCAAAGAAGACATCATCTCTGGGCGTATATTCCAGTGTGAGGTGGGCTTTAAATCTAAATATCGTATTGCTGGCGATAAAATGCCCATTTATGAAAAACTGCGGGCGGTTAATCCATCGCCGCACATGTACTTTATGAAATTTGCTCAGCAGTGCATCATCGGTGCCTCACCTGAATTATTGTTTCGCTTGCGTCAAGGCGAGATGGAAACTTATCCACTCGCAGGTACGGCAAAGCGCGGCGGCGATGTCGTCGAAGACCGTCAGCTTGCCAGAGCGCTGCTTAACGATGACAAAGAGATTGCCGAGCACAATATGTTGGTCGATTTGCATCGCAATGATATTGGCCGTGTGGCACGCTTTGGTACGGTAAAGGTGCGCAATTTGATGGATATCAAACGCTTCTCACACGTGCAGCATATCTCCTCTGAAATCGTCGGTATCTTGCATCCTGATGAAGATATGTTTAGCGCCCTTGCCAGCAACTTTCCTGCTGGAACGCTGTCAGGCGCGCCAAAGGTTGAAGCCATTAAAGTCATTAACGAGCTGGAGCCAGATGGTCGTGGCGCTTATGGCGGTGCGCTTGGGTCCTTTAACTTTAATGGTGATTGTATCTTTGCCATCCCTATTCGCAGCTTATTTATCAATGGCGAATCAGCCTACGCACAAACCTGTGGCGGTAATGTCTATGACTCCAATCCCGCTGATGAATATCTAGAAATTCAGCGTAAGCTTTCTGCCATGAAGGTAGTATTAGACAGTTTTATGAATCCGTAAATTGCTTATATTTTTGCCAAAGAGTTGATAACCAATGAATGTTTTAATTATAGATAACTACGACTCGTTTACCTTTAATCTTTACCAATACATTGGTGAGATTTTACAGACGATGGACAGTGATAAAGAAGCAAACGTCATTGTTAAACGTAACAATGAGATAACGTTAGCAGATGTACAGGCCATGAATCTTGATCGTATTATTATCTCACCTGGCCCTGGTGCGCCTGATGATCCTGCCTATTTTGGTATTTGTGCCGAAGTGATTGAAGTCATGGGCAAGACAACACCGCTATTGGGTGTTTGCTTGGGTATGCAGGGCATCGCCCATGTTTTCGGCGGTGATGTAGTACGTGCCAGTGTACCGATGCATGGCAAGGTTTCAGCCATTCGCCATGATGCTGCGAGCGTTTATCAAGGCTTACCACAAGAGATAGAAATCATGCGCTATCACTCATTGATGGTACAGGCAGATACCCTACCAAATTGCCTAACTGTCACTTCAGTCGTCGCCAATGATGCTCATGCTGAATTAAGCTTGGCTGAATCAGCGCTAGCAGGCGATGAGATTATGGGTGTTCAACATAAAGACTATCCCATTCAAGGGGTACAGTTTCATCCTGAATCTTTTGCGACCGAAGGCGCTAAACGCTTGCTGACTAACTTTTTGCTACAGGTGTAGATCTACTATGTCCGCCTGCTCTCTAAACAAATCTGGCTTACTAAGATACAGGCTATTAAGCCGAATAAGTTTGTTTGCTAGGCGCTTCTGTTAGCTCAGCGGTAGCGCTTTTAGAGACAAATTTTATATTAGGGATGGATGTACAAGGCCAGCTGATTTAAAAAAAGAGCAAATACAGTGGATAAAACAACGTTCTAAAGACTGCGGTGCAGATGCTACACATCAACCCAGAAGCCAAGCTGAAAAAGTTTATTTTATTCAGCAAAATGACACTCGAGAAAGAGCGTGGTTTTTGTGGATTGATTGAGGTGTGTCCTAATTTTAATAATAGGCCTACTGCATAAGACCAGTGACTTAGCAGGATTTTTCACGCAGTATTAGGCAACTTTAGCAGCAACAATACCTATTTATGACTCATCAAACACACCCTAATATAGATGGTTCCCTTATATCAGTCTATTTTAAGTGTTCTGTTAATTGATTTGAAGGATGAAATGACTGGTTCCAATAGGGTATAGGCTAGTAAAACCTACCAATATTGAGCCATATGTATGAAAGAAGCATCAAATCTAAAACAAATATAACAGCAAGGATTTTTGATAAAACTTTAATTGTCTTAACAATATTTTTGTCTGACTTAATCGTATTTATCGTGATAAATACGATTAAAAATATAATTAAAACAGGCGCTACGTACATGCTAACTATCCCTAGAGTCACGAACATATAAGAAGCAATCATATCGAGGTAATAAGTCATATTGAACCTTGTCATCATAACTAGCGCTATTAGTTCGACGCCTGTATAGCGCACCGATCACGAATAGACCATGTGTGGTAAGTACACTATGAAGTACACTGGAACTATCTGAGGGAGAAAACCCGCTGGTCTCATGAGCCTAAAGCCTAGTATTCGAGTTCTCACTAGGTAACCGAACCAGTGCAATCACCTAATTCCAGCTAGTATTTGGCTGGGGCAAAGTGTCAACTCGATCTTCCCAGCGCCTTGCTTGTTCGGCATAATCTAGATCAATTGTCTTTAACCCCTCGTATAATTTTGTTAATTCATTTGTAGCAACATAACTTCCTTGCTTGGAGAGATCTTCAAGCTCCTTAAGTTTTGGGTCGAATAGTTGGTGAATCATGTCTACCGTGGAATCATCAAGCGTTTTATTCATTCGACTGATGCAACTCTTTACTAATATAGCCTTCGTGTCCAAGTGCCCTGCTTTGGATAGCAAATAAGCAGTCACGGCTTCAACACTACTCTCAGTCTCATGCTGTAAATTAATAGGATTGTTATCACTGATATGTCTTTGTTTTTCTATGATTGCTATCGCAACCATAGAATTAAGTAATGGTGATACATCGTTAGGGCTAAAGGATTGATGGTAGTCAACCACATAGCTCATATACTGCACGGCTTTAGCATCGTCTTTAGGTACGAATTCGCCTAAATAACTATGAACCGCCATATAGATATATACGTTTATGAACTTGTCTGGATCGTGCTTTTTCTGTTTTACCTGTTCTACGTTTTTAATTATTTGGTCAAGTTCTTCATTATCTAAACCTTTATATTGAGAGAAGCCTTCTGGTACATCACGAATAATTATCTCCGCTATCTTGTCTAAATCGTGTTCAAGTTGCTGATACAGCGCAATAGCCTCTTTGTCACTACTGAATGGCTTACTGGCTTTGCATGGTTGAAAGTCTTCCACTTGAAGATCTAAGTCATTAGAATGAACTTCAATACCATTTGGCGTTTGTGTGAGATTATTCAGATCAATGGGCGTGTCAGACTGTTCGATGTGCTTGTAGATGTCACAACTTGATGAGCTGTCAGCAACGCTTGATACGTTAAAAGACGGGTTAGGTGTGCTTTGAGCGATTGCCATTGATGACAGCGTAGAAAGCACAGCAGCTGAGAATATAGATAAAATTGGGTTTAGATAATTATTAATATCTGCTTTTTTATTGTACATAGTGCACTTTCCAATATATTTGATAGAGTGAATTGTGAGCATATCTTATACTTTGCAGGTTAATAACTTGGATTTACAAAACAGGGAACATACCGAACTTTCTTGTTTTCGTCTGATACATGACTAGCAATAATAGCGGAAAATTCAGCGTTATGGTTTCAGAATAAAGTGGTTCGCATGATTTGTTCATTTCTAGCCTAATCTATGACTTTTATGAGCAGTCTACGGTCTAACTGATGTACGGCTAGAAAGTAACGAAAAGCTAAAACTTTATGACTAATTATAGTTATTTTATGCAAACAACTACTATGGTCAATTGTTCAATAAAATAATATTTAGTTGAGGAGCCAAGAAAAAGCTTTTAGAGAGTGTTAAAAATCTTATTTTGTTATAATTGAGGAATATTAAAATTGGAATACACACGCACAAAGAGCAAAAATCGACTACTTGTGAATCCAGAAAATTGGGGAGTCAGTGAGAATACTTATGGAATAGCACCTAAATACTACTATGATTTAGTATATCCATGTTTAGATTGCAGTAAGCTCGTTATGTGGTCTGCGGAAGAGCAGAAATATTGGTATGAAGAATTAGGTAAAAATACAAATTCAAAAGCAGTTCGTTGTCAAATTTGTCGTTGTCATACTCAAGCAATTAAAGAAGAGCAAAAAAGACACATGGAGAAGTTAGAAAATCTAAAAAAAGATAAAAAATAATAGTTTTTCCACTTATGAATAATCCTCCACATTGCAAAAAACAACTCCCGTTGTCAAATTCGTATAACTAAACTTTAAATTTTTTAACCATACACTTCAATGGTAATGACCTGCATTGACGATTCTATAGTCATTAAACTCATATTTAACACTAGCAGTTCGGTTCGTTGACAGCGCACCGAACGTATCCCCATAACGATGATTATGGTAAATGTTTCTTGCACAAAAAAGCCGTTGTATCGGTTGCGCTAAATTAGCGATACCTTCAGAGAAATATGTTCAACAGATATTAGGGTATATTGCAGACAGACTCATTTCGAACGTAAACAATGCAGACTTATGCAAGTGATCTAATACTGATAAAAATGAGGAATGAGCCAAAAAAATCATCAGCCGATCGACTGATGATTTTTTTACGATTGAATAGGTTACAGCTGAATAAGTAGTTTATAGCTGAATACGCTGCAAAAATGCTTGCGTGCGTGGGTGCGTTGATAACTCAAACATTTGCTCCGCGCTGCCCTCCTCGACCACATATCCATCTTCAATCAACACCACATGGTCGGCGACATCACGCGCAAAGTTAATCTCATGGGTCACCACCACCATCGTCCAACCTTCAGACGCTAGCTGTTTCATAGTCCCGAGTACGTCTTGTACCAACTCAGGATCCAGCGCAGACGTTGGCTCATCGAACAATAACAATGACGGCTCAATCGCTAAGGCACGAGCAATACCAATACGCTGCTGCTGACCGCCAGATAGCTGAAACGGGTAAAGGTTGGCTTTGTCAGACAATCCTACCTTATCGAGTAGTGCCACTGCTTGCTCGCGCGCTTGCGCTTTACGTTGCCCTTGTACCACCGTAGGCCCAAGCATCAAGTTTTCAATTGCTGTCTTATGTGGAAACAAATTATAAGACTGAAACACCATGCCTGATTTACGCTGCAAGGCCAATAAAGTTTTTTTATTCGGCTTATGAGCAAAGTCGACCGTCAAGCTGCCATCATCAAAGGCAATCACGCCTTGATCTGGAATCTCAAGCGCATTCAAACAACGTAAAAACGTCGTTTTACCTGATCCTGATGGCCCTAATATCACCACCACCTTACCTTTATGAATGGTCAAATCAATGCCTTTTAGCACTTGATTACTACCAAACGCTTTGTGAATATTACTGACTTGAATCATAAAGATTTCCGTTTAAACATTAGAAAAGATGCTTTATAAAGAATAGGTTATAGCATTCCCAAAACTTGAGTAGCAAGGAAAACGAGCGTAAGTACTACACCTAATAGGCTAAGCACGTTTGACGCCACCAATCGTACTTTCGGGTTGGGTATTATTTAGCGACGTAGCGATCTAGGCGGGTCTCAAGCTTACCTTGGATAAAGGTCAAAAACAGACAAATACCCCAATAAATAAACGCCGCTTCGGTATAAACCAGCATAAATTCATAGTTACGCGCCGTGATAATCTGCGCCTGTTTAAACAGCTCAGTGACCAATACTAGTGACGCCAACGAGGTATCTTTTACCAAACTGATAAAGGTGTTCGATAACGGCGGCACTGACACACGCAGCGCTTGCGGCAAAATAACATGGCGAAAGGTTTGCAAATAGGTCAAGCCGACGGTTGAGCCTGCTTCCCACTGTCCTTTTGGAATAGATAAAATAGAGGCGCGCACCGTCTCAGATGCATAAGCACCGATATTGAGTGAAAAAGCAATGATTGCGGAGGGAAATGGATCAAGTTTTAACCCAATACTCGGCAAACCGTAGAAGATAATAAACAACTGTACCAGCATCGGCGTACCACGAATGGCAGACACATAAATACGGGCAAGTCTGTAAATCACCTCATGAAACCAGCCAGCACGCGGCACGATACGAATCAGCGCCACTGTCAGCGCAATGGCCATACCGATGGCGAATGATATCAATGCCAGCGGTATCGAATAATAGATACCACCTTTGAGCATGGGCCAAAAAGACGAGATAACGATTTGTGCCCGATCAGGACTCATAAAAGGCAATAACGCCAATAGATCTGCGAGCCATGACGCCGACATAACAGACGCTGGTATAGTGGAAGCTAGCATTATTTTTGTTGACTTATATCAGCACCAAAGAATTCTTCGCTAAGTTCGGTTAGCGTCCCATCAGCTTGTAATGTCGCCATCGCGTCGTTAAGTTTTTCTACGACTGCGTCATCACCTTTAATCAATATCAAACCTGAACCACGCTGCTCGCTCTTAGGGGCCGTCAGCTTAATCTCAAGATTGGCATCTGGGAATTTTTTTAGATAATCTAACACGGCAAGTCGATCGTTCATTGTAAAGTCAGCACGGTCTTGTTTGACCAATTGCACGGCTTGCGCCATACCGTCGACAGGGACGATTTCTGCTTCATAGCGTTCTGCCAGCTCACCGTAATTACTGCTCAGTGATTGCGCGGTACGCAAGCCTTTTAAGCCTTCCCACGAACTGTAACGATTGTCATCAGTCGGTGCTAATACGACGGCTCCTGACCAGCTATAAGGTGTCGCGATATCATACTTTTTCTGACGCTCAGGGGTGGTCAAGCTCACTTGATTCGCCACCATGTCAAAGCGCTTTGAATCCAAACCTGCCAGCATCGCATCCCACTGGGTCTCTTTAAAATCCACCTCAACGCCTAGCTTATCCGCAACAGCTCGTGTGACTTCGACATCATAACCGGTGAGCTTGCCGCTCTCATTGTGATAAGTGAACGGTGGATAGGTGCCTTCTGTACCAACGATGATAGTATCGCCATTATTGATACGTTGCAGCAAATCTGAGCTACCACTCGCAGCACTGTCTGTTGCAGTGGTATCGGTGTCATTAGTAGTGGACTGACCACAAGCGGCCAGTAATACGGTACTGGCGGCAAGGGCTAAAAGAGTACGACGTTTCATAAGGCGTCCTTATAAGATGAATGAATAATACAAAAATATAACTGGAGCAAAACTATATAAGCCGAACAAAATGGCTAACTCATGAAATACAGGGATGGCGATAAAGCCTGTGCTCTATTATCTTTGGCCTTGGCTGCCCGATTTGAGGATATGCAGTATATTTTTCAATACTACGGCTATATTATCTTTAAACTTTAGGGTTTTTAGAACAAAACAGAACTTTGGCGATGTCGTCTAATTGGCGATGTCGTCTAAATAGTGGCTATTCCATATGTTAGCGTAATTGGGAGAGAATAAACGTACAAAAACAGTGAGCATGCGTAAGGTTACATCTCATTTATAACTCGCCTGAGAACTGATAGCGGTCACCTGCATGCCACATTTTGACAAAGGTCAGCACTTGACCTGACGAATAGGTTTGCCGACGCAAGACTAAGGTTGGCGATTGTACGGATATCTGTAAGGCAGCTGCAATCGCATCAGGTGCGGCTACGGCACGAATGGTATAGCTGCCGCGCTCCAGTGGACTTTTGGCAATGAGGTAATCGCTGGTGTTGACCACACTAAAATCCTGCTCGATAAATTCAGGAACTTTGACGGCATCGACCCAGCGTTCTTCAAACTGTATCGGTTGACCATCAGCAAAGTGGATAATTTTTACCTCATATAAAACCACTGCGTCGCTATTATTAGTATCAACATGACTGACCTTTTGTAAACCAGAAGGTACAACCGCTGCCTCAAGATCAAACTTACGCCGCAGCTCATCATCTAGCATAGCGGCTGTCAGAGGACGCTTACTCACAACCTGCGCCTGATAATCGCGGTTGGCTGATTTCAAATCTTGAGCGATATTGCGCACTTCCACAAAGGTGTGATTAAACTGCTGCTGAGCGACAAAAGTCCCTGAGCCTTGCCGACGCTCCAATACCCGCTCCTCGCTCAGCTCTTTTAAAGCGCGATTTACCGTCATCCGTGACACACCAAACTCTTCTGCTAGCGCCATTTCTGTAGAAATCGCATTGCCTGCCTGCCATTTACCAGAATGAATATTGTCTAATATCGCATTTTTAATCCGCTGATACGCTGGAATTGTCTTTGTCATATCCGCCTTTAACCGTCAACTGTACTCATGGGAATAGCGCCATAATATCACGAGATAACCTGACAAGCCTCAGCAAAACTACATGGTAAGTACCTAACTACAAAATCACTAAAAAATTAATGGGTAATAAATAAAAAACCTTGCATAAAAAAAACATTCCTGATAATTTGTATATACAACTTTAAAAGCTTTAGTTTAAAAGAACCACTACTTAGAAAATCATAAGGAACGATGATGACTAATAAAATGACCCGCCGTGACGAGAGCCGCAATATAGCCGCACCGACCGGCAGTACCCTACACTGTAAGAGCTGGCTGACCGAAGCGCCTTATCGCATGCTGCAAAACAATCTGCATCCTGATGTCGCTGAAAACCCAAAAAGCTTGGTCGTTTATGGCGGTATCGGACGCGCAGCCCGTAATTGGGAAAGCTACGATCAAATCCTAGAATCACTAAAAGAATTAGAAAATGATGAAACCTTACTGGTGCAATCAGGCAAACCAGTCGGCGTCTTTCAGACTCACGAAAATGCACCGCGTGTATTGATTGCTAACTCCAACCTTGTGCCGCGCTGGGCCACGTGGGAGCATTTTAATGAGCTCGACCGCAAAGACTTATTTATGTACGGTCAGATGACTGCTGGTAGTTGGATTTATATCGGTACCCAAGGCATCGTCCAAGGTACTTATGAGACTTTTGTCGAAGCTGGTCGTCAGCATTATGATGGTAGCTGGGCAGGCCGCTGGATTTTGACTGCCGGTCTTGGCGGTATGGGCGGCGCGCAGCCATTGGCCGCGACCTTTGCTGGAGCGACTTCGCTAAATATCGAATGCCAACAATCTAGTATCGATTTTCGCTTGCGTACGGGCTATATCGATAAGCAGGCTGATAATCTAGACCATGCTTACGAGCTTATCAAGCAGCATACCGATGCTGGTGAAGCGGTTTCTATCGCCCTACTTGGCAATGCTGCGGACATCTTACCTGAAATGGTCAAACGCGCTAACGCTGGCGGCATGAAGCCGGACTTGGTCACTGACCAAACCTCAGCACATGATTTGATTAATGGTTATCTACCAAGTGGCTGGACCGTTGAAGAATGGAAAGCTGCTCAAGAAAATCCAGAGCAACATGCCGCGCTAACCAAAGCAGCGGCTCAGTCTTGTGCGGTTCACGTACAAGCAATGCTAGATCTACAAGACATGGATATTCCAACGACCGATTATGGTAATAATATCCGTCAGGTGGCTTTTGATGAAGGGGTTAAAGACGCCTTTAATTTCCCAGGTTTTGTTCCGGCTTATATACGCCCCCTATTTTGCCAAGGTAAAGGGCCATTTCGCTGGGTAGCATTATCAGGTGATCCAGAAGATATTTATAAAACTGATCAAAAGATTAAAGAGCTGTTCCCAGAAAATCAACATATCCATCGCTGGCTTGATATGGCAAAAGAGCGTATCCAGTTTCAAGGATTGCCTGCGCGTATTTGCTGGTTAGGTCTTGGTGAGCGTGACAAAGCGGGTCTTGCCTTTAACGAGATGGTCAAAAATGGTGAGCTAAAGGGCCCTATCGTTATCGGACGCGACCATTTAGACACAGGCTCTGTTGCCAGTCCAAACCGTGAAACAGAAAGCATGAAAGATGGCTCAGATGCCGTATCTGATTGGGCGCTATTGAACGGTATGCTTAATGTCGCAGGCGGCGCAACTTGGGTCTCTCTACATCATGGCGGCGGTGTTGGCATGGGCTATTCGCAACATTCAGGCATGGTCATCGTCGCTGACGGAACTGATGCGGCAGCCAAACGCTTATCGCGAGTACTGGTCAATGATTGCGGCTCAGGTGTCATGCGTCATGCTGATGCAGGATATGAGCTGGCGATTAAGACAGCCAAAGAATACGGCCTAAACTTGCCGATGATTAAGTAGCCCAAATCATTTTTACCTTATAAAAATAAATATATAGTTGATTCACTTTAAAACTGATACGAGTGCTACTGGAGTAATTTTTTCGCAGCCTCTGTCACGCTCGCGAACAGCAAGCAAGAAAAATTGATAACAGTAGCACGTGGTTATTTACTTTATTACAGTCGTATCGACTTTATTTAGAATTGCCTATATAACAAGGATTCTCCCTATGAACAATATCAAACAATTAACTCTACACCCTCGCCAATTAAGTTTTGCGATGTTGCGCGATATTTACGAGCAGCCTGTCGTATTGACCCTGCCTGACAGCGCTTATAAAGCGATAGATGCCTCACATGAAGATGTACGCACCATCATTGCACGTGATAAGAGCGCTTATGGTATCAATACCGGTTTTGGGCTTTTAGCAAAGACCCGTATCAGTGATGATCAGCTCGAGCTACTTCAGCGTAACCTTATCGTTTCACACTCGGTGGGTACTGGTGAGGCATTGCCAGATAGTGTGGTTCGATTGATTATGGTCATGAAGGTTGCCAGTTTGGCGCAAGGCTTCTCTGGCGTACGTCGCGAGGTCGTTGATAGCTTACTTGGCTTAATTAATAATCAAATCACGCCAAACATTCCTGCCAAAGGCTCAGTTGGCGCGTCAGGAGACCTCGCCCCTTTGTCACATATGACATTGGCAATGATGGGCGAAGGCGACGTCTATGTCGCTGGTCAATGCGTGCCAGCCGCTGAGGCGTTAGCGCAGCATGGTCTTGAGCCAATTACCCTAGCGGCCAAAGAAGGTCTTGCCCTTATCAATGGCACCCAAGTATCCACCGCATTGGCATTGCGTGGTTATTTCTTGGCGCGTGACTTACTTGAGACAGCAACTATCGTCGGCTCACTGTCTATCGATGCCGCTAAAGGCTCAGATGCACCGTTTGATGCCCGTATTCACGAAGTACGTGGGCACCATGGTCAAATTGAAATCGCCAAAGCCCACCGTCAGCTTATTAAAGGTAGCGCCATTCGCGCCTCCCATGACGGCGAGCAAGACGATAGAGTACAAGATCCTTACTGCTTACGTTGTCAGCCGCAAGTAATGGGTGCCTGCCTTGATATCATCAATCAAGCAGGCAAGACACTATTGATTGAATCAAATGCCGTCACTGACAACCCACTTATCTTTAACAATGAAGACGGTCCTGTTGCTATCTCAGGTGGTAACTTTCATGCTGAGCCAGTGGCCTTTGCGGCTGATATTCTAGCCTTAGCCATTGCCGAGATTGGTTCTATGTCTGAGCGCCGTATCGCCTTGCTAATCGATGCGACTCTCTCAGGTGGTTTACCGCCATTCTTGGTTGACAATGCTGGGGTCAACTCAGGCTTTATGATTGCCCATGTGACCGCCGCCGCACTCGCCTCAGAGAACAAATCCATCGCTCATCCTGGCAGCGTCGATAGTATTCCAACTTCCGCCAACCAAGAAGACCATGTATCGATGGCAACCTATTGCGCACGACGCTTGTATGAAATGGCGCAAAACACTGCCACTATTATCGGTATTGAGCTACTTGCTGCGGGTCAAGGAATCGACTTCCATCGTGGACTAGATACTTCAGAAGCATTGACGACCGCGCATCAAACACTACGCGCGCAAGTGACGTTTTATGATAAAGACCGCTACCTAGCGCCTGATATTGAAGCGGCAAAGCAGTTAGTATTAGCTGGTACCCTTGCAGAGCATTGGCAAGAATTACGTAGCAATTGGTACGAGTCTAAGTAAGCAGATAGCTTTAAATGTATGTTAAAGGAGATCGGCGATGACTACAATAAATGTTAGCCACACGGCAGCGGATATGAGCCGCTGGACAGGACGTGCCGAACCGTTTGAGACAGCACGCGCCTGCTACTGGTATCAGCTTGCACAGCCTTATGCGTTTGATGGTGCTATACCAAGGGCAGGACAGCGTATTGGACTGATTGGCTTTGCTTGTGACCAAGGTGTCAGACGTAATCAAGGACGTGTGGGCGCAAGAGCTGCTCCGCCATTGATTCGTCAGGCATTTGCTACGCTACCAGTCATCGCTGACTTGCAACAGCGCTTTAATGGTCAGCTGCTAACTTTACTGGGTGATGCCGGTGATATACATTGCCATGACAATGATGGCTTTGCCGCCAGCACTCTAGAACAAGCCCAAGCACACTATGCCGATAAGGTGAGTCAGATTATTAAGCAAGGTGGCTTGCCCATTGGTCTTGGCGGTGGTCATGCCATCGCTTATGGTAGCTTTTTAGGGTTATGGCAGGCGCTACGACAAACAGATGCTGCCAATGATATAAGCTCGACTGATACAAGCGCGACGCCGCGTATTGGCATTATCAACTTTGATGCGCATTTAGATATTCGTCAGTCTGATGTGGCTACTTCTGGCACACCATTTCGACAAATAGCAGAACACCTTGATGAGCACGGTCAGCCATTTAACTATTGCTGTATTGGTGTCAGTCGATTTTCGAATACTGCAGCTCTATTTGATCGTGCTGAGCAGTTGGGTGTACATATCATCAGTGATGAAGATTGTACCAATAAAAAATGGAAAAAAATTACTGCTCAAATAACAACCTTCATCGATAGCGTGGATATTATTTATTTAACGATCGATATGGACTGCTTGCCATCAAGCGTTGTTCCCGGCGTTAGTGCGCCCGCCGCCTATGGTATTCAGCTGAGTTTCGTTGAACGCGCGGTCAAGCTTATTATGGCATCAAATAAAGTAAAAATAGCCGATATTGCTGAGATTAACCCAACCTTTGATATTGATGCCCGCAGCTGTAAAGTCGCGGCGAGACTATTAGCAACTATTATTGAGCAACACTTATTAACGACACTGGTTTAAACACATAACCACTTTTATAACTCACCTGATTATCAGCACTTAACAGGAGTATATTATGACTAACACAGCAAACCAAACAACTGATGCTGCAACGATGACCTCTTTTGATCACATCATTATCAATGCCAATCTTGCCACATTTTCAGCGCAGTATGGTTTTGATATTCATGCTGGCAACAAGGACAATGAATCGGCGGTAGCAAGCAGTGCCTCAATAAAAACCACCCCTTATGGTCAACTAGAAAATTCAGCTATCGGTATCAAAGACGGGAAAATTGCATGGATTGGCGCGACCGAACAGATGACATCACACCTTTCTCATTATCAAGCGGATCAAATCAAAGATATTAATGGCGGTTGGATAACGCCAGGCTTAATCGACTGCCATACACATCTGGTCTATGCTGGTAATCGCAGCAATGAGTTTGAAGCGCGTCTACACGGCGCCAGTTATCAAGAGGTCGCTGCACAAGGTGGCGGGATTGTCGCGACGGTCAGCGCCACTCGTAAAGCCCGTCAAGAAGAAGTATTTGCCCAAAGTGAAAAGCGCCTGCTTGCTTTGATTAAAGAAGGCGTGACCAGTATCGAGATTAAGTCTGGCTATGGCTTGGACTTAGACACCGAACGTAAAATGCTCACAGTCGCACGCCAGCTCGGGGACAAATACGACATACATGTCAGCACCACTTATCTGGCGGCTCACGCCCTGCCCCCTGAATACCAGTCTCACATGCAGGACCGTGCCGATGACTATATCGAGCAAGTTTGCGAATGGTTGCCAATCCTACATAAAGAAGGCTTGGTCGATGCGGTCGATGGCTTTTGTGAAAACATCGCCTTTAGTGCGGCACAAATCAGGCGCGTCTTTGAGGTTGCGCGCGCGCTGAACTTACCGGTTAAACTGCACTCTGAGCAACTATCTGATATCGGTGGTAGCGCCTTGGTTGCTGAATATCAAGGATTATCCAGCGATCATTTAGAGCATTTATCAGAAGGTGATATAAAAAAGATGGCCGCAAGTAATACGGTTGCTGTACTCTTGCCTGGTGCATTTTATACCTTGCGTGATACCAAGTTGCCACCGATTGAAGCGCTACGTAAGCATCAAGTGCCCATGGCAATCTCTACCGATTGTAATCCTGGTACATCACCACTGACATCGCTGTTATTAGCGATGAATATGGGCTGTACGCTATTTTATTTAACCCCTGAAGAAGTATTGGCAGGCTCAACCGTCCATGCTGCGCAGGCTTTAGGACTACCTAATAAAGGGCGTATAGAAGTTGGCTGTGATGCCGATTTAGCGCTTTGGGATATTACCCGCCCTGCCGATTTATGCTATCAGATAGGACTCAACCCTATCCAAGGTATTATGATCAAAGGACAATGGCGTAAAGGATAGCATAGCCAGATCTAAATCAAAAAGAGTCATTCATATTAGGGGTTGTATAGAATTCAGCTAAGGAACTGAGAGAGGCTGCGAAAAACTTTATAGCAATAGTACTAGGGCGTGTCCTCATTTTAAAAATGGTGATGAAAATGAGTTAAATTGCAGTTAAACAAGGAAAATAGTGCAGATAATATCGGGATATTAGCCAAATATTTGACGATGTTTAGCAAAATTTAGCCATTTTAGCCCATTTAGGTATTATCGTTTAGATTGAGGACACGCCCTACACCCATGGTTTAACTTATATCATTAGGCGATTACTTTTTAACCTTACGTTTAAACACTGAACCTGTATTGGCATCGATATTGAGTTCAATAATTTTCTGACCCTTGAGTACTTCAACCTCATAATATGAGGTATGTTTTGCATAATCACGGTCGTTTTTAAACTCAATTTCCATCACCTGACCGCCTGTTTGCTTTTCAGCAAGGTTCATCGCCGCCACAATGTTGATTTTTGCCTTTTTCTGTACTTTATAATCGTTAGTATCATCGCTATCTAAACGCTCAGATTCAGATTTGACAACTTTACCAGTCATAGCATCTATTTTGATTTCATAGTTGATACGGTCAGTGCTGAACTCTACTTCATACACGCCACCATTGCCGTCAGCATCACTATCATCGTCATCGAATTCGGCACTAACTAAAGTACCAGTAGCTTCTTTACTGGCTATATTAATGGCTTGCTTTAAGCTGATTTTTGCAGCTTGAGCAGCGCGCACCTCATCTGAATGACTAGAGGCACTGGCGGCTGTCGTCATGACACCTGTTGTCAAAGCCAATGTCAAACAAGCACCTAATGTCGTTAGTTGAAAACGCTTAAGAGCCTTATTCATAATAATTATCTCCTTATCTATGCTGTATAGATTTTTTTCTAATTATACTAAACCCAAAAAGTAAGATTAGCTGTGTCAAACTCGTTTAGTCTACAGTACGTAGCACTGGCATTCGTTTTCCTTGCTACTCTAATTTTTGTGAATGGTATTACCTAAATTTTGAGTATCTAACGTTATCGTGTTTCCTATCATAACGCTGATTAGAGAGCTCTTTGGCGCAAAAAAGTATCTCAATGTATTATCATTGTTTATAGAAAAAAAACGCGCCTACTCATCAAAGTAGGCGCGGTATGTATGGTGTCCTTTCAGGCGCTATTCATGATAGCGACCATAACTCAATCTTATACCAAACCCAAAAAGTAAGATTAGCTGTGTCAAACTCGTTTAGTCTACAAAGCGTAGTACTTGCACTCGTTTTCCTTGCCACTCTAATTTTTGTGAATGGTATAAGTTTTTATATAGCACTGATAGAGAAGTAGTACTGATCAAAACTTAGTTCAAAATACCATAAGCACATAACGCGTCAGCAACACGCTTGAAACCAACGATATTTGCGCCCGCCATATAGTCAATATAACCTTTATCCGTTTGGTTATATTCTTCTGACGCTTCAGCCGCACAGTCATGGATGTTTTTCATGATGCACTTTAGGCGCTCATCTACTTCATCAAAGGTCTGATACTGACGCACTGAGTTCTGTGACATCTCCAGCGCTGAAACAGCGACGCCACCAGCATTTGCCGCTTTTCCTGGTGCATAATGCACACGATACAAGCGAATATGATCGATGGCATCAGCAGTCAGCGGCATATTTGCGCCTTCAACGACGTATTTGACCCCATTATCTACCAACTGTTTGGCTTCATCTTCATTGACTTCATTTTGGGTCGCTGAAGGTATCGCAATGTCCGCTTTGAATTGCCAAGGCTTTTCGCCTGCAAGCCACTTACCACCAAAAACATCGACATATTCTGCTAGTGGTTTGCTTTGCTCTTTTTGCGCTTTGAGCCAATCGATTTTTTCTTGATTGAGGCCTTTTTCATCATATAAAGTGCCTTGAGAATCGGAAACCGTCAAGACAATACCACCAAGCATGCAGACTTTTTCAGCAGCATGTAGCGAGACATTCCCCGCGCCTGATACTAAGACTTTCTTTCCTTTAAGTTCTTCGTTTTGTGCGGCAAGCATATTTTCTAAGAAATATACGGCGCCATAGCCCGTCGCTTCAGTACGCATTAAACTGCCGCCAAAACCGACGCCTTTACCAGTCAGAACACCGGTAGATTCGCGCGTCAGGTTTTTGTACATGGCAAACATATAACTGACTTCACGTCCACCAACACCGATATCGCCCGCTGGTACGTCCATATCTTTGCTGATGTAGTGATGCAATTCACGCATAAAAGCATAGCAAAAACGGCGAATCTCAGTGTCTGTTTTGCCTTTAGGGTCAAAATCAGAGCCACCTTTGCCGCCGCCAATAGGCAAGCCTGTCAGTGCGTTTTTGAATATTTGTTCAAAACCTAAGAATTTTAGAACCGATTCGTTCACGGTTGGATGAAAGCGCAGACCACCTTTATAAGGGCCTAAAGCATTGTTGAACTGTATACGCCAGCCACGGTTGACTTGTACTTCACCTTGATCGTTTTCCCAGTTAACACGGAAGTTAAAAATACGGTCAGGCTCAGTCAGGCGCTCAAATATCTTCAAAGTTTCGTATTCAGGATGCGCATCATATAGTGGCTTAATCGTAAGGGCCACTTCTTTTGCCGCTTGGATAAATTCAGATTGGTGGGCGTATTGTGATTCAATTTTTTCGATAGCCTGACTGATGCTCATATAGGTTCCTTAAGGTAAAAATTGTGGTCGTGCTGATTTACATTGGCGTTTTATCGCATTACTGCAAACGATCGGATGGCAAACGCTAATGTGGGATTGCAGTCGCTCCTGTACGCTGTTCTGTCTAGGAACTGGTGGGATTAGAAGTCCGTTAATTGTGTCTCTAAATAGTACATCCAGAAGCACAAACTTTTTTGCCTTACATCTATATATCATTTTTTAGGCGTATAAGTCTAGTAAATATCACCATCATCAAAAGTGATGAACAACTTTTTTATAATTATAATGTATAAAATGACCGTTGACGAAAACTTAGTAGTCAAAAAAAATCAAAGCCAATGTTGAATATTTTGACTGCTTTATGATTAGAAACTTAGGTTCTTTTATTGATTTTATCAAACTTACTGTATGGAATAAGCGTCAAGCTAAAAATAAAAGTAATAGTTAAACCACTAAAACAAACTTTTGTTATATAAGATTAAGAAGTGAATGACGAAAGGTTATTAAACTGCCTTGAAAGGTTAAAAAACATTGAATATTTGGCCTTTTATTCACCTCATATCATATCAATATTAATAGTAAGGGCTTATAATATTGCCGCTAGTTAAAGACTGCTTAAAACATTATTAACCGTTATTTTGTTCAATTAATAACCCGTCATAGAGAGTTCGATATGCGTACTGATTCATTCCAGCAAATTTTGGAAGATTTAAACAGCTCATCAGCTGATGTTGAGGCTTCTGCCTTGATTTCTAACGATGGCCTTATGATTGCATCTGCTCTACCAACAGGTGTTGATGAAGACCGCGTTGGTGCAATGTCAGCAGCTCTATTGTCACTAGGTGACCGTGCAGGACGCGAATTGGCTCGCGGTAGCATTGACCGTATCATGATTCAAGGTGAAAAAGGCTACGTCATCATGACCTCGTCAGGTGATGAAGCGGTACTAACTATTATGGCAAAACCAAACGCCAAACTTGGTTTGATATTTCTAGACATCAAACGTGCTTCAGAGGCGCTGGCCAAACTTATCTAATCGTTGGTTTTAACGTGCTAACGTTCTTAAAGTGCTAACGCTGTGGTTCTCTTCGGCGTCTACAATATAGACTTCTTCTGTGTATAATACTTTAAATGAAAATGAGCTCACTGTCTCATAAAAATAATTTAAGGTATTACACACTGTTTATACTGAGTCAATGATTGAGGTTTTTGAAACTTGAGCTTTTAAAAATTGAGAAAACCCAATCCTAGCGCGTCATCATATTCAGCACCGTATAAGTGCTACTCATGAAAAATAAGCATGTAGAAGCACATTAAAGACCAGTACCTTGAAAATAAGCATGAAGCAAACCCGCTTATTCATTATTATCTATACCACAATAAATAAAGGAGGTTACGATGGGTTCTCCACTCCCTGACGCAATGAAGCCTGACACGCCAGCTGAGCAGATCACGCTGACCTATCATGACGGCACCTCACGTACTATCTATGATACTGGTGTTGAACGCCCTTATCCTGACGGTAAGCTGATTGTTTCACGTACCGATTTAGACGGTATTTTGACGCACGTCAATGATGCCTTTGTCGAAATTAGCGGCTACACTGCTGATGAACTCATCGGCCAGCCACAATCTATTTTGCGCCATCCAGATATGCCAAAAGCCGCCTATAAAGACCTATGGGCAACTGCTGAAGCAGGACAAAAATGGCATGGTTATGTTAAAAACTTGTGCAAAGACGGCAGTCATTATTGGGTTTATGCGACGGTTGTACCTAACGTTCGCCGCGGCGAAACGGTTGGCTATACTTCGGTACGCCGCAAGCCTTCGCGCAGCAAAATTGACGCCGCCATCGCTCAGTACGCCGAAATGAAACAAAACGAGGAAGGATAAATCATGACGACACACAATATGTTAATCGCCCCTGATTTTTCGCCTGAGCGTTTTGCAGGCTGGCACATGTTTAATATCTTGATTCAAAAACGTGCCAACCTAAACATGCATCTCAATATGCCTGCCTCACATGCTGAGCAAGAGGCGCTTATCGATGCAGGCGACATGCAAGTTATTTATGCCAACCCTTTTGATGCAGCGACGCTTATCCGTGAGCAAGGCTACCGTGCAGTTGCCCGTCCTATCGGCAAATCTGATGAAATGGTCATTGCCGCTGGTGCCAATAGCGACATCAATAATTTAGAAGACCTAGCAAATGGCGCGACCATTGCGATGGCCAATAACCGTGATGTTAAGCTCATTGGTTTACGCTTGCTTGAGGCGGTCGATTTAAACGAGGGCGATTTGAATTGGTCGGTGACCGAAACCTATCAAGCAGCAGCACGCCAAGTTATCAAAGGCGATGCACAAGCAGCATTCTTTTTGGCTGAGATTTTTCACAGCTTTTCACGTTTGACCAAAGCCCAATTAAACGTATTAATCGAAAGTGATTTGGCAGATATTAGCCATGTATTACTAATTAAAGACGGCTTTCCTGATACAGACATTCTGATGAATGCCGTGTTGAATTTGCATAACGATGATGACGGTAAAGAAGCCTTAACAGAGCTTGGTATGCCTCAAGGTTTTGAAGCCATGGACGAGGAAGATGCTGAGTTTATGATAGACTTGATGGAAACTTTAATGGACTAGCAGGTTCACTGGCATCTAACTTAGGTCATAGCCTATTGCGCTACAATATTGGCTATGACTGACAGGACACGATTATGTCTGATTTAGACCTTATCAAAGAAAATGAAATGGAAGCGCGCCGAGTGTATCGTTATTACTCACGCAAAATATTTATCGCCCCAAACAACCGACATTTTCATGAACAACGTATCAATGCTGCCTTATTACTAAACGAAAAAGAGCCGCTGCAAGGCGCCGTCGCCGACTTTTTTTATGGCTGCTGGTATGACATCCCTTACGATGTAAACAATCTGTTTACGCGTATTAAAGATCGCCTCTACCCTCATGTAGAAAAAGGCTTTCGCGATTGTATTGATAAAAAAAGCTATATCAGCCGAAATAGTATGCTGGCGACCCGCTGGAGTGTACTGATATCGCCTTCTCTTAACGAGCAAAAACAACGCTTACGTATCAGTAGTGATGACGCCAAAGAAATCTCTAAGGACATCACCGAAGAGCTAATGCAAGCCCGTGAGGATAAGGACTGGAGTACGATTGAGCAAGTCGAAAACGAGTTCTTTGCTCATTGTATCGCTCGTCATGATCGGCTAGCCTTTTCTTTGGTTTGGTTCCGTTTGGGCAAAAGCGACTGGCAGTTCGATGAACGCTGGAACGATTGCCAACAACGCCTTGAGCAAACCGTTAAGACTTAATTTATTGCCTCTTTACCCCCTTCATCACAATGGTAGCCGCTATGTCCTCTTACTTAAATGCTGATAAAACCTATCTAACTTTAACCCCAGCTGGTATTTTTGAAGCGTTTTCACAAAATGAACCTACTGCTGAGCAGCTGGCATTGCAAGACTTGTTGTCCTATGGGCAAACACTACTGGCCGCCGATTGGCTTGAACGCTATTCTGACCAATGGCTAGATACTTTTATTGAGCATGGATGGATTGAAAAGCTTTCTTTATTTTTGCCAGCGCCCAATTTACCATTAGATCAGTTTTTACCCTATGTAGTGGCAAGCTTATCTGGTAAACGCCGTGCAGCAATTGGCTCTGATGAAGGGTTTTGCCTAGCGCGTATCGGCTACACTCAAGAAGAAGCCGATATGCTCAGTGTGGCAGCGGCGGATTTTTCAGGATTTATGTTACGCCAAAAACAACGCGGCTGGGCAGTAGAAAGCCAAGCTATCTCCTTCTTTCAACAAGTCGATTTGCTGATTCCTGAGACCAGTTTTGTGTTTTTGTGGATTGACGGTTCGGGCTACGTACTTATCATCGATGGCGAGCCCTTAACCAACAGTCGAGCCTTTGTAGAGCTGGTTTGGGCGTTAAAAACGTCTGGATTGAGATTCCTTAACTAGGGCCTGCCCTCAGTTACTCTAAACTCAACATTAAACCATTAGCCTGTGCATTCCATAAAGTAAAGATGTGCCTAACTCTATATTAGGCGCATCTACCTCACCCCCCAAAGCCAGTAATAAGAATACCCTCAAAATTAACAACAACTTGTCAAATGTTAGGTCATACTATCACTCACTATATTATTTAATTGAAAACTTTATAAAACTACCATACATTAATCATTTATCCTCTTAAACCAACCTCCTATTTGAAAGTGGCAATCACTGCCAAACCTTGCACTCTTGCTTATTTTTTAGGAAAGTTTATGACTTCGCTGACTACTGTGCGCGTACGTTATCAAACAATTGAAATTGGCAGCACCGACATCCACATTTGCACCCTCCGTGACAATCAGCAATTTAGTGATCCAGACGATGAGGCGCTTAAGCTAGGCATTTGCTCTGCTTCTTGGCCGATGTTTGGGGTGATATGGCCATCGAGCTTGGTACTGGCCAACCATATGCTTGATTACGATATTACGGGCAAGCGGATTTTGGAAGTGGGTTGCGGTATGGCGCTGTCAAGCCTATTACTCAACCATCGCCATGCCGATATTACCGCAACCGATTATCACCCAACCGTTGAGTACTTCCTCGATAGGAATACCACGCTCAACAATAATAAAGAGATCAATTTTGAGCGTTTAGATTGGGCCCAAGACAACAGTGGACTTGGTCAGTTTGATATGATTATCGGTAGTGATTTATTATATGAAGACCAACACATCGATATGTTGGCTGAGTTCATCGAGCGTCATGCCCTGCCAAAGTGTGAAGTCATCGTCGTCGACCCAGGACGTGGTCGCAAAAACAAACTCACAAAGAAAATGATAGAGTTTGGATTTAGCAGCAAGCATATTAAGCCTGAGGATACCACTTACCTTGACGTACCATTTAAAGGGCATATCTTGACGTTTTCGCGTGCGGCTTTATAGGACAAACCTGTTACGCTGTATTGAAATTTCTGATACTGTATAAAATAAAAATACTGTATAAAATAAAAAAGACTCCATTGATGGAGTCTTTTTAGGGTGTGTCACCACTAAAATCTATGTATTTCGAACCAAAGGTGGTTGTACACGTGAATACATAATCAGCGATATGCCGTTTGAGATCAGCTCAACTGCCAATAATATACCAAGAATATAGGTCGCCGAGCGCGGATATCCACTAAATATCATAACAGCTAACGCAATCGAGATAAGTCCTGAGATTAATACGGGTATAAAAGCCACTGTCTTGCGTAGGCCGAAAGCAACAACCACTCTCACGATACCTGTTGCCATAAATAAAATAGCAACCACCATGGTCAACGTTAATATACCTTGCAGCGGATCTTGTAGCAGCTCAATACCGATCAATATGCCAAGCACACCACCGATTGCAGCCAGCACTTTGCCAGTGGTACTATGAGCGCGGAATAGGGCAATAAACTGTAACACCCCCACCAAAAGGAATATAAACCCTGCTAGTTGTTCAGCGGCAAAAGTGGCGCTAAGCGGATTAAAGAATGCAAAAATCCCTCCAAGAATACTGATGATACCGACCACCAGCCATAACGTACGACTCATAACACGACCTTACTTTATATTTAATAGAAAGCATATTATATCGTAGCGCGTTTTTCATCTTGTATGACGGTGGTAATATATTCGAGTAGTCCTGTTAAGATCAAGGTCTGGGCGTTGTATTATACTCATAAGCCTGCTAACTGTTTATGATGGTTTATCAAAATTAATCCATACTATGCTGCTGTTGACGCGTAATTTTATATAATACATGCTCAGCCAGTGGATGATTCGTATCAAGCGCAGGGTGATAGAAATTATCCTGCATGTTGGTCATGCCAATACGCTGCATAATAAGCTGCGAGCGCTTGTTTATAGCAGCAGTAAATGAGACGACCTCATTGAGTGCTAACTCGTTAAAAGCAAACGCTAATGAAGCACGTGCCGCCTCGGTAGCATAACCTTGTCCCCAAAACTCTTTGCGCAGTCGCCATGCAATCTCGACAGCAGGGGCAAAAGACATATCTGTATGGGTTTTATTCAAGCCAACAAAACCGATAAAATTTCCAGACGTTTTTGAGCCGTCTTTCAAACTTACCGCCCAAAGTCCCCAACCTTGATCAGCAATAAGCTGCTGACATTTATTAGCAATCATATTACTGACTTTAGGAGTTAATAACTTAGGAAAATAGCGCATAACTTCTGGATCGGCATTCATCTCAGCAAATACCGCAAAATCAGCTGGCTGCCATTGCCTAAGAAAAAGACGTTCTGTTTCTAAAACCTGTATCATGGAATATTCGCCATCGTTAATATTACTCATCAATCCAGCCTTGTTGCTTGGCATAAGCAAGATGCTCGGGTGTGTCGATATCATAACTGAGTTGCTTATTTCTGACGGTACTTATATGACTTAGCGGCAGTCCTCTAATCAAGTGGCGCAGTCCTTTATCACCTACTAGCTCTGCCTGCCATTGCTTTAGTAGGTCATAATTAATCGCTAAAGGCAGTCCGATGATATCTTTTTTAGCCTGTGCAGTAACGGCAGTTTTATCTTCTGTTGCGCTATCTAAATACATCCAGTCATCATTGTTACTATAACTGCTTGCAACCACTATCTTCTTGCCAGCTAATAATGCATTTAAATGCGGCTTATCTAATAAAACCTGATCAACGCCCATGATTAACACACGATCAATAAGCCTGTCATCAAGATTAACCAATGTCTCAATACCCAAGCTCAAGCTATTCGCCATACCTGTTTCAGGCGTAGGATTTATAACCGTATAAATAGTTGCATACTGTACAGCTATTGGCTCAATTGCTGATTGAATCCTATTACTAATACACGACTTGTTTTGAGTCACAGAATTGTCATGAGGAATGACAACAATAATAGCTTGTGGCTGAGTGCTCAATGCCAACTTAAGCATATGATTAATTAATGGTTCGCTATTTTTGCAAAGTAATTGCTTGGCTTGACCAAGACGGCGACTCAAGCCACTTGCTAATATAATGATGGCGTGGCTGTTATGTGGCGGATGGGTTTTATGTTGAGTATAGCTTTGCTGTTGCACGCCATTTAGCTGCTGTGTTTTAGCTTCTACTGTTGTCGATTTATCCTTATTCATACGCAGCTCAGCGTTGCAATACTGCTCATGGCTGCTGTACCTGAAAGTTCAGTTTCTAAAGTACCTGTTAGCGATTTTTTATGATGCACAACGGCAGTTATCTGCGCCATGATACCAAGTGCCAATGCTTCAGGTCCGTCTCCGCCTAATTTATAGCCAATAGGATAGTGTAGTTTACTAATACCTTCCTTTAAGGCAGTAGGATTCTTTTTGACGGCATTAATCTCATTAATTAGACGCTCGGTACGATAACGCGGACCCAATTGCCCAAGATATTTATAATGGGTCGAATGCTCTAGTAATACTAAAAGACGAGCACGGTCTTGGGTAAGGCTATGTGACATCAAAGCTACCGCTGCATTCTCACTCAATCTGAGTAGTTTCTCGTGTGCATCTAATAACAATGGCATCACGATATCAGCTTGAGGAAAGCGTAGGCGACTGGCATATTGTGCGCGACTGTCAATGACAGTGACATGCCAGTCTTGCAGCTTTGCCATGGTCACCAGTGGCATCACGTCGTTACCGGCCCCGCAAATAAGCAAACGTATTTGTGGTTGTAAGCGCTGTAGCAGCCACTCTGTCGTTAAACCTTCATTTTTTAAGATCACGTATTCAGTGTTTTTATCAGAAACCTCATGCTTTGATAACGCTTCAACCGTCTCTCTAAGCGCATGAGTAACAGGGTTTGAAGCATCTATTAAAGCTTGATTAGAAATATTATCATCCTTAATAATAGTGAGTTTTCCGCTATTAATATAAGTTTCTATATCTACTCGTATACCAGCTGGTAACGGTCTAATATCATTGCTATCCGAACGGATTAAAGTAGCTATCATTGCTGGCTGCTGAGTACGACGTACGTGGCGGATAATATCTAGGAATGGCAGCGCAGCTTTTAAACGCTCAAATAATACGTGTATCTTTCCATTACAGCCTAAACCAAAATTTAGCTCGCTCTCTAAATCACTACGACCACTATATTCATTATTTTCGTCTAACGGCTCATCGCCAGTTTGGTAAACCTGCACATTTGCACCGTTGCGAGTCAACCAAAAGGCGCGTTTTATAATATGCGGCTCAAGGCAACCGCCACTAATCATGCCAACTGAGCGTCCATCTGCACAAATAAGCATCATCGCGCCCGCACGGCGATATGCCGAGCCTTCGGTACGCACCACTGTCGCCAGCACCGCGTCAACGTTTTGCTCCTGCGCGGTGCTTGCTAGCTTAAGAATATCAGCGACCTGATTCATAATTCCTCTTATATACTATCTACTATTTGTATCCATAATCATCAGCTTATAAAACCCGCTAACTGTTATAGCTAACGGGCTTCTTTGATTACTCTGTTCAACTACAAAATCTACTCTGGCAGCTCATAAAGCAGCTTATCAAGTGTGATGGGGAAATCATAAACTCGAACGCCAACTGCGTTATATATAGCGTTGGCAATAGCTGCCGCTGCGCCTGATATTGCGGTCTCGCCTATGCCTTTGATGTGCATGGGATTGGTATAAGGATCATCTTCTTCGACTAATATAACCTCTAGTTGCGGCACATCTGCATTGACGGGGATATGGTATTCAGCAAGGTCATGATTGCATAAACGACCATCACGCTTGTCATGGATGACTTCTTCCATCAGTGCTGATCCAATACCAAAAACCATACCGCCGTAACACTGTGAGGTCGCGGTTTTATGATTGAGTATACGTCCAGCGGCAAATGCACCTACCATACGTTTGACGCGAATCTCACCAGTAACTCTATGTACTGCTACTTCTGCAAAATTGGCCCCGAAAGATGCCTGACGATGGCTTTTAGCATTTTTACCCGGTTTTATTTGTCCTTTAGCGCTAATTTTTTGCTCATCATAATCAGCGACGACGTCGGCTAAAGCATAAGAGTGAAAGCTGGTAAAATCGTACTTTTTATCTGTTGCTGTTGGTAAGGGTAAACCAGTTTTTTCAGCGACTTTATCTGTTAAGTCTTCAGCTTTATTTTTAACGCTCTCAATAGCAGCTTCTGTTACGTTAGAGTTGTGTTGACCTGCTTGTTTGATTTGCCCATTATCGAAACAGATGCTATCAGAATGTAAACCTACTTTTTCCGCTAACATGTCACGTAACTGCTCGCAAGCAAGGTAAACCCCGCTACCGGCACTTGCCGCACCCATACTACCGCCCGAACCGACTGCAGGCGGCAAATCACTATCGCCTAATTTCATCTCTATATGATCGATTGGTAAGCCCAATAAATCAGCAGCGACTTGCGAAAATACCGTATAAGAGCCGGTACCTATGTCGGTCATATCGGTTTCGATAATAGCTTTGATACCCAGTTTTTTTGTATCATCGACTTGCAGGGTTGCTCGCGCTTCAGAAAGTTTTAACTGATTACCGCGAGCGGATGCTGCCATACCCGTGCCAATCCACCAATCACCCTCTAACTGACTGGCAGGTTTGGCATTACGCTTATCCCAACCAAACTGCTCTGCCGCTTGTTGCATACAGGCAGTAAGCTGGCGCGTCGAAAATGGAATATCTTGGCTCGGGTCTTGCTCAGGCTCATTACGACGGCGCAGCTCAATGGGATCGATATTCAATTGCGAGGCCAATTCATCCATCGCACATTCAACGGCAATCATGCCGACCGCTTCGCCAGGCGCGCGCATAGAGCCTGAGAGTACTTGGTTCATGTCTACTTTTTTATAATTGACGCGGCGGTTTTCGCCACGGTATAAATACTTAGTAGACAAAGCCGTTGGTTCAAAAAATGCCTCACCCGGTAGATTACTGGTAATCGTATCGTGAATCATGGTATTGATAATGCCGTCTTTATCACAGCCAATCGCGATACGCTGACGAGTATTTGAACGTCTTACTGTGGCTTCCATAACTTGCGGACGGGTCATACTAATCAACACAGGGCGACCTAATTCTTTTGCAGCAATAGCCGCTGCAATCGATTCAGGGGCGATGCCCAACTTACTACCAAAACCGCCGCCGACAAAATATGAAATCAACTGCACTTGATCTTTTGTTAAGTCCAAGGCATCCATTACTTGCTGCTTACAAGAGGCGATCATTTGATTTGAAGTGTACATGATGAGCCTATCATCTTCCCAGTAAGCCAACGTAGCGTGCGGCTCCATAGGTGAGTTGCTCTGGCTTGGCGTATGGTAAAAACGATCAAGGGTTACAGCAGAATCAGCAAGTCCTTGCTCTGGGTCACCCTTTATGGCATTTTTATCTGAGCCGTTTTTTTCATCGACATCATGAGCACTCGAAAGTTCTTTGGTAAAATTTAAGGCCGCTTGTTCAGCTTCGTCTTTATAACTAACCTTCAAAGCATTCGCGCCTTCGGTCGCTGCTTCAAAGGTTTCAGCAATCACTACTGCAATCGGCTGACCATGATAAAAAATCTCACTTGCGCCCTGTGTTGGTGCTTTGGTTGCACCGCCTTGCTGGGCATTGCGCAAAAAGTGCTTAGGATCAGTCACCACCTTAATAATGCCAGGAATATTCTCTAAAGCGCTGCTATCGATATTTTCAACTCGACCTTTGGCAATCTTGGCGCTGACTAAAACGCCATATAGCTGATTTTCTCGATGTATTTCTGCCGAATAAGGCGCTTGTCCGCTGACTTTTAACGAACCGTCGACACGGTTAATGGGTTTACCAACCAAATTGCTTGCCGTTTTGTTAAACAAGGTTTCGACGGGTTCATTCATCGTCATTTTTTTGGTGGGTTCTGATGCAAATACTGAGTCCAATAATGACATAATTATGCTCCCTCGCCCGCTAAGGCGCGCTGAATAACTTGTTTTAATAGACGGCGTGTCAGTGGTATTTTGAAGTCATTTTGACCCTGACCTTTGGCTTCTTTTAATAATAAATCTGCCGCCTGCTCAATAGTATCGTTATCACCTTTAGTATCGATTAATAAGGCTTCAACCGCTTCATTACGCCACGGCTGAGTACCGATACCGCCAAACGCCAAACGTACTGTTTCTAAATCACCCTTATCATTAACATTTATCACGGCAGCGCATGATAGCAATGCAAAAGCATAAGAGGCGCGGTCGCGAACTTTGTCATAAGTGTGGCTGCCTTTTATAGGCGCTGGCAGGACCACATGAGTAATGAGCTCGCCAGACTCTAAAACAGTTTCGATACTAGGCGTGTCTTTTGGTAGGCAATAAAAGTCTTTGATCGCAATTTTTCGTGTGCCACCATCCGCTTTAATCGTTTCAATTGTCGCATCGAGTAAACGCATCGCAACAGCCATATCGGAGGGGTGCTGAGCAATACAAGCGTCACTAGTACCTAATATGGCAAGGGTACGATTCTCACCGTTGATAGCTGGACAGCCAGTACCGGGATTGCGCTTATTACAGGGACTATCGGTCTGATAAAAGTAATAGCAACGGGTACGCTGTAAAAAATTGCCGCCCGTGGTGGCTTTATTGCGCAGCTGTCCAGTCGCGCCAGCAAGGATCGCTCGTGATAATACTGGATAATTGGCAATCACTTGCGGGTGCGCTGCCAAATCGCTATTGGTGACCAGCGTACCGATACGTAGCCCACCATCAGCAGTCGTTTCTACTTGTCCCAACTCTAAGCGAGCGACATCGACCAGCTTGATAGGGGTTTCAATCTCTAACTTCATCAAATCTAATAAATTGGTACCGCCTGCAATAAACGAAGCTGCCTTTGGGCTGGCCGAAACTGCTGCTTGCTGAGGTGCATCAGCGCGGATATATTCAAAGCGTTTCATGAGCGATCTCCTGATACGGTCGTACTGGCTTTGTTTTGCGTGGGCTTGCTGAGCTGCGCTTCGCTAGGCGGCGGAGACCAAATACCACTGACAGTTGAGCCTTTCGTTATCGTCGCTTTAGAAGCCTTACCGTCCACTACCTCGTTTTTTGTTGTATTCTCCAAAACCTGCGAGATGGCATTGATAATATTTGGATAGGCAGAGCAGCGACAAATATTACCGCTCATCCGCTCAGAGATTTCTTGAACCAGCAGCCCATCAGGATTTTGCAAATCGGTGGTCACATAGCTTGGCCAATTTTGTTTGACCTCCTCTATCAAAGCCGTCGCCGAACAGATCTGTCCAGGCGTACAATAACCACATTGGAAAGCATCGTGGTCTTTAAAGGCTTGTTGCAATTCAGATAGCGAATCCGGTAAACCAAGACCTTCAATCGTTGTAATCTCATCACCGTCATGCATGACTGCCAAGGTTAGACAAGAGTTAACTCGTCGCCCATTGATGAGTATGGTACAGGCACCACATTGACCGTGGTCGCAGCCTTTTTTGGGTCCAGTAATTTGTAGATGCTGACGACAGACATCGAGCAAGGTCGTGCGCGGATCAAGATTATCGAGCTGATAATCTAACTTATTAATTGATAACGTCAAAGTAGACATGCTGGCTTCTCGCTGGCAGAAAAACATAAAAGAGATAAAATAAACGCCCTTTAAAATAGCGCTAACTGATTTATTATGTCTTATTAAAAATGTCGATTTGTTTTTACTTTGTAGTCATTGCAGGGTAGTTTTTTAATCATATGCACATTCGACTCACTTTATGATGAGTGTTACCGAGAGTTAGGGTCAACACTTTCCATTGGTAACTTAGCGCACATTGTAATCACGCCATCTTTCTCTTAGTATTGATTGCCTTAGCTTTTATTGAGTATTGCACGATAAGCTCTAAAAAAAGCAGCCCAGATAAAAGACAAATATATAAATAATAAATTAGGCAGAAAAATATGCAAAATTCAAAGCAGTTGTCATCAGAGCAGCCACTACGCATCGATATCGTATCAGATGTCGTTTGCCCTTGGTGTGTCGTCGGCTATCGCCAACTAGCAGCAGCACTAAAGCAGACCGATACTGCTCATGAGATACACTGGCACCCGTTTGAGCTCAACCCAAACATGCCAAGCGAGGGTCAAAACATGCGTGAACATATCACAGGAAAATATGGCTCGAGCAAGCAAGAATCTGATGCTAGCCGCGCCCAAATAACAGCTGTGGGTTCTGAGGTTGGCTTTGAGTTTAATTTTACTGATGAGCTGCGTATGCACAACACCTTTAATCTGCACCAGCTTTTGCAGTGGGCAGATCAGACAGAGCCAAGCCATATGCATGATTTAAAACAAGCATTATTTACCGCTCACTTTACCAATGGGCGTAATATCTCCGATATCGAAGTGCTTGCTGATATCGCGGCTGAGGTTGGACTCGATCGTAACCAAGCACTAATCATATTAGAAGATCAGCGTTTTGCTACCGAGGTGCGCGCAGAAGAGCAGCACTGGCAACAGCAAGGTATCCAGAGTGTACCGGCGATGGTTTTTAATGAGCGGCATTTGGTCAGTGGCGCGCAAGGTGTAGAGAATTATGTCAATATTTTAGAGCAATTGGCCAATATGCGAGAATAAATATTTTTTTAATAGGATTATCATAGATGAGCAAAGATAAACTGCTGACATTATCAGATGAAGCGGAAACACTCGTTTTAGACGAACTGAGGGTTTATATGAACGATGAATTCGACGTTGATATCGGTAATTTACCGGCTAAGTTTTTATTGGATTTCATTATCGAAACGATAGGTCCGCATTTATACAACCAAATGATTGATGATAATGAACCTTGGTTATACGATCGATTTACAGCTATTTTAGAGGACATGCACAGTTTTAAAAAAGATTAATGGTTTGGTATAAGCTATAGTCGATCCACTATAAAACAAATTCAGTGCTACTGGGATAAGTTTTGCGCTGCCTCTGTCTGCGTAGGCACAGCAAGCAAGAAAAATTTATCCCAGTAGCGCGTTATAATATCTGTATTTCTTTTATTTAGAGCTGACTATACTTAAGTCATATTAAAACGAAAAATGCTGCCCCTTATATAAGCAGCTAGGAGCAGCATTTTATTTTTATTATCTAGCTTTGATATTTTACCTAAGTCTTACTCTTAAAATGTACCACAGAGCGAATACTTTCACCTTTATGCATTAAGTCAAAAGCTTCATTGATGTCCTCTAATGGCATAGTATGCGTAATAAAGTCTTGTAGTGGGATTTCACCAGCAAGATAACGCTCAACATAGCCTGGCAACTCGCTACGACCTTTCACACCACCAAATGCCGAGCCTTTCCAAACGCGACCAGTCACTAGCTGAAATGGACGGGTAGAAATCTCTTGCCCAGCGCCCGCCACACCGATGATGACCGACTCGCCCCACCCTTTATGGCAGCATTCCAGTGCTGAGCGCATGACATCGACGTTACCAATACATTCAAAAGAATAATCCACACCGCCATCGGTCAATTCAACGATAACATCTTGAATCGGCTTGTCATAATCTTTTGGATTGATACAGTCAGTCGCGCCAAGTTTTTTAGCCAGCTCAAACTTGCTTTCGTTAATATCAATCGCAATGATACGACTGGCTTTTGCCATCTCTGCGCCGATAATCGCTGATAGACCAATACCGCCCAAACCAAAGATGGCGACGGTTGCGCCCTCTTCGACTTTTGCGGTATTCATGACAGCGCCCATTCCAGTGGTTACGCCGCAACCAAGTAAGCAAACTTCTTCTAGTGGCGCTTCTTTATTGACTTTAGCTAGAGAAATTTCTGGCAAAACGGTATATTCAGAAAAAGTTGAGCAGCCCATATAATGGTAAATTGGCTCACCATCTTTATAAAAACGTGTCGTACCGTCGGGCATTAAGCCTTTGCCTTGAGTTTCGCGTACCGCAGAGCACAAGTTAGTTTTGCCTGAACGGCACATTTTACAGACGCCGCACTCTGCGGTATATAAAGGGATAACATGGTCACCAACTTGTACACTGGTCACGCCTTCGCCAATTTGCTCAACGATACCGCCGCCTTCATGACCCAAAATCGCTGGAAATACACCTTCTGGATCTTCACCGGATAAGGTAAAAGCATCGGTATGACAGACACCACTGGCAACAATCTTGACCAGTACTTCGCCTTTTTTTGGCAGCATCACATCCACTTCTTCGATAGACAGTGGCTGGTTTGGACCCCAAGCAATGGCGGCTTTAGATTTGATAAATTTATCTGACATCATTATCTCTCTTTTTAATGTATTTTATTGGTTGTTAAACACAGACCTCTTCAGCTTATCTTGCTTGCCGAATGGAGGCAAGCGACAGTTGTAGCAGTCTGTAAAACATTTGATTTTATACTGACCATTATAGTTTTTTCTATAAGGATAACAATATGCTATATTTGCAAATATCTTTTACACACTGGTAATAATCATGCGCTGGGATGGAATTAGCGAGTTCGTTTACGTAGCAGAATATGAGAGCTTTACGCGCGCTGCAAAAGAGTTGGGCATTTCTACCGCACAAGTCAGTCGTCAGATTAGCGCTTTAGAGAAGCGACTTAATGTTAAATTGCTCTATCGTACCACGCGCAAAGTATCGCTCACCGAAGAAGGACGCGTGTTTTATCAGCATTGCCGCGGGGTGCTTGATGGCTTAGATGCCGCCGAACAAGCTGTCAGTAACTTACAATCAAAACCGCAAGGTAGGATTAAGCTGACCGCGCCTGTGACTTATGGTGAGCAGCAATTATTACCAATAATAAATGATTTTATGGTGCAATATAGCGATATCGAAGTGACGGCTTTTTTAAGCAATCAAAAGATTGACTTAATTGAAGGCGGTTATGATTTGGCGATTCGTATTGGTAAGTTAAGTGACTCGACGATGATGGCAAAAAAACTCAGTCATCGCACTAACTTTGTCTGTGCCGCACCCGCTTATCTTGAAAAATACGGCATACCTCACTCTCTGAGCGAACTGAGTCAACATAACTGCTTACTTGGCACGCGTGATTATTGGCACTTTATCGAAGATGATCAAGAAGCGAGTAAAAACATTACTAGAAAACATGCTCAAAGAGCATCTAAAGAAAGAAACCTACGAGTTTCGGGGACGGTGCAATATAACAGTGGTTATAGCCTAGTCGATGCGGCTTTAAAAGGTCTAGGTATTGTGCAGTTGCCTGATTATTATGTCAAAAAACACTTAGCATCCGGTCAGCTCATTAGCTTATTGGATAAATATCGAGAACCAGAAGAAGGCATTTGGGCTGTTTATCCGCATAACCGGCATTTATCGCCAAAGATTAGACTGCTTGTCGATTATCTAGCAGAGCGTTTGGCCTAGAAATCTGTGCAGGCGTCTTGCCATGCTACTCTTTACTATGCACGGTTCATTACGGCACAATGTGATGTATGATGACCCACAATGTGATGACGCACTATAAATATTTGATGTTACCAACTATCACTCGCTGGATAAACGACCACCATAAAAAAGGACTACATATGATTAAAATTATTTCTATAGCAGCGTTAGCTTTAGCCGTTTCCTCTTGCGCCAGTGTTGAAAATATCTTGGGTTCATCTAATGACAGCACTTCAGTTAAAGAAACAACCACTTCTCTCAACACTAAAAATGGGCTGATAACCCTGCAAAGTAATCATTCTGTCACCGATACCGCTGATAAGCTAGCGTCGATTATCGAAAGCAAAGGTATGAAAGTATTTGCGCGCGTTGACCATCAAAAAAATGCGCAAGGCGTTAATTCAACATTAAGACCAACGCAAGTTATTATATTTGGCAATCCTAAAGCGGGTACGCCATTGATGAATTGCGAGCAAAGCGTGGCCATTGATTTACCACAAAAAATTCTCATCAGTGAAGGTGCTGATAAAAGGGTATGGTTGTCTTATAACAATCCTGAATATTTAAAATCTCGTCATAATATCAAAGGCTGCGATAGTGAGATTGATAACATCTCAAAAGCACTTAACAATGTCAGTAAAGCTGCCGTCGCAAAATAAAAATTATAAATAAAAAAGGTGGATTAGCAAAAGCATAACCCACCTTTTTTAGGTTTTTATTCATTTATCCGACATTACCAGAACGCTCTATTTGACAATTTAACTCTACTTTTAGCTTCTTCGCACACTCGATAATCTTTTTACGATTGGCAGGGATAGCACCATGTTTAAGTGCTGTTTCACGCATTTGTACTGTGACGTCATAGTGAGGATAACTGGCGTTTCGATGGAACAAGCGCTTATCTACTTCAATGTATGCCGCAAACTCATGTAATTCTTCCAAAGTATCAGCCAGCATATGGCACCACTTATAGCCTTTAAATTCTATCTGCATAAAATCTACATATATCGCCATATAGCCGCTCCTTTTATTTATTGTATAGAACAGTCTATAGTAGATGCATTTTAACTATAACTGCTTGTAGGGATAGGAAATACTTTGTCATAAATCCAGTTGTAGATAAAAGCATAGATGAGATAAAAGGTTGCCATTGCGATATCCATCTTAAATGCTTCCCAAAGGCTGATATTTAAATACCAGGCGATGACGGGTAGAAATAACAATAACAATCCGCCTTCAAATAACAGCGCATGTAGCACCCGTATCAGAACTGTCTTTTGTACTACACCACGTAACCTGAGCATGGCACGGTCAAACAAAATATTATAAAAGTAGTTCCAAAATGTGGCGACGATAGAGCCGGCCAACGCCATGACTCCCATCAGATGTAGCTCAAAACCAAATACTAAGCTTGCTAGTGGGGCAAAGATAAGCAGACCTATAATTTCAAACCCTAAGGCATGGCGAATCCGGTCTTTTTTGTTACGCATGAAACTTCCTAATTGATTTGTTTGTCGAGCTACTTTATTTCTTGAATACTCTTATCGCTCGCATTATTTGCGTGCCATTATGCTCTATTTTGACTGAGCAATATTTTCGATAACGACCATTAAAGCAATTCACGCACATTTCTTTTGAGCTGCTTGAGCACTTTTTGGTACTCACTATCACGAGTTTCAAGTGGGCTTAAATATCCATAGCGTAGCTGACGATAGTTTTGCTTGATTTGCACGATTTTTGCTTGAGCAGCTTTCGAACCCATAGCTTCTGCTAAGCGCTCAAGCCACGCCAGTTGTCCTTCATTATCCGTGCGTGCTAATGATTTATCACCTTTGCCTATACGTTTTGATAATTGCGCAAGCGGTAAGTCTGCTGGGTGCCAACGCTTGCGGCGACGTTGCCAAATAATAAAGACTAAAATAGCCATGATCGTAATAGCACTGATCGCCAGCCAAGTAATTTGCTGCATGATTGAGCGGATGTTAAACCATTTCAATAGCGAATCTGCTTGCTTGTCCTGATCATAGCCGACGACGTCTTTTTGCCAATAGTAGCTTGCTTGGTCCGACAAACGGCGTAAGGTTTGTAGCACTTGATACTGTTGATAGCTAATTTGCGCACCTGCCCCGTCGCCAAACATCGCAGCCCCTTGTGCCTGTGTCAGCGCCTCCATGCCTTGCTCGACACGCTCAGGCGCAACAAAAGCAGTCGGGTCAACGCGTATCCAACCTTGACCCTCAAGCCAAACCTCTGTCCAAGCATGCGCATCCATTTGCCGCACCTCCCAGACATTACCATTACGGCTCGGCTCACCGCCTTGATAGCCTGCTACCACCCGCGCTGGAATACCTGCCGCCCGCAGCATAAAGGTAAAGCTTGAAGAGTAATGTTCACAAAATCCCGCTTTGGTCTCAAATAAAAACTCGTCAATGCGGTTATTATTCAGCCGTGGTGGTGATAAGGTATAACGGAAATCTGTTTGATTAATCCAGCGCTCGATAGCTTCCATATAGCGAACTGGGTCTGAGCCTGATTGTGCAAAAAGCTGCTTCGCTAGCGCTCGTGCTTGCGGATTGCCGTTGTTAGGTAAAGCAAGATTCAAACGCCTTGATTCCTCAGTGAGATTAGAATCAATACGCATCGGCGCAAACTGCAATACATCATAACGCAGCTGCTGGGTGACGGGCTGGTCTTTTAATAAGGTAAAGTTTGAGGTAATACTGATATCTTGCTGCTGAGCAAACGGATAATCGAGTCCAAACAGCCAATTTTGCTGAGTGGGCTCTAAGATAATTTGATAGCTGTTCGGCGTTGCTTTCGCCTCATCAGGGATAGTCTCAATTGCATTTTTAATCCAAGGCGGACTCTGCAATGCAGGTTGCCATTGGCGCTGCTTAGCACTTGGACGCCACGTCACTCCATCAAAGTTGCTAAATACCAATCCACGCCAATATAACTGTTGTTGCGGTGGGCGATTACCGTCAAACTCGACGCGAAAAGCCAATTCGGTCGATTGTCCTAAATTGGCAAAATCACCCGGTGACATACTGTCAGAAACGCCCGTGGTCGCTTGTTGACCTGATAGCTGTACTGACCATAACGGTGGCAGACGCGGGAAGAATAAAAACAGCACGACTAATAACGGCAACGCACCAACGCCCAATACTCCCAAAGTGCGCAGGCGACCATCCCCGCGAGTATTGCCATCATCATTTAGCGCAATAAACGCCAATAACACAATCACCACACCAACAATCACTGCTAAAGTCGTAATAATTCCTTGATCCATCAAAAATAGCGCCGCAAGTACAAACAGCGATAAGTTCAATACCACATAAGCATCACGGCGCTTATACAATTCCCATAGCTTACTAATCAGACATAGCACTAAAAATGCCACGCCCATATCCAGTCCAAACGCTGTATTATAAGTCAGCCATAGCCCTGCCAGCCCTAATAAGAAGCCCAGCATTTGCATACTTTGATAAACACGCTTTAGACGACGACCTTTTTTAAATTTGGCTTTAATAAGGGGCAGCTGGGCAAGCACACTAACGATAGCAAAGCCCATTAACCATAAGGGTAAATGCGCTGCATGCGGTAAAATAACGAGCACTTGGGTAATTAATACCCAATAATAAGCAGGTAGTGCCAATAGCTTACGATGCCATTTATTATTGCTTTCAAGGCCTGCATGGGCATTACTGTTCTGACCCAATGCCAATTGCTCAAAGCTTGCAAGACTTATGGCAACTGTCTCATTTGAAGGGTAACGTTTGAAATTACTCATGGTGCTTTCGCCAATCTTAGCAAGCAAGCCTGCGCAAAGCTTTCTCCTTCACCCATAGTGGCAGCAGAATGAGCATCATTTGGTAAGCGCATATTAAATGGTACACCTAGCTGACCCAGTGTCATTGCCCCGTACGCCATTTGTGCAAGTTTTTGCTCGTGGTGCGCCGCTGGCATATCTGCATAATCCAAGGTTTGTTCGTGACCAACAGGATCGGCAAAATGCTTGGTAAACATACCTTGACCGCGTGCCACATGCCCCCAAGAAACCCGTGCCAGCGACTCCCCTTCGACATAGTTATCCAGCCGTTCAAAGTCGTCTTGACCTTGCCGATATTGCCCACCTACCGGTAAATCCTCCAAACTGGCGGCAGAATATTGGTCTTGCCAATCGAAGGCTTCAGGTTTGGGATAGACCCAAGCCGTGCGCGCAAAATACACATATGACCATGCGCGCATGATACCTAAAGGATAAACAGTTTTTATGATTAAGCGTGGCAATTCAAGCTGACCTCGAGAATGAGCCTGAACAGGCAAACGAATAACTTGCTCGCTTTGCAACTGTGTGACTAATACTGATTCTTGATTATCAGCACTCTCTTTAAGTCTCTTATCGGCTTTTTTATTCGTTTTTTTAACAGCCTGCTCAAAGCGAAATAACAACTGCCGTCGCGGCTGAGTGCTATCGTTACGTACCTGCAAAGTGACCCAAACAGGCGCGCCTGCTTCTGCCATGGTCACATCCAACAGCTGAACGTGCAATCCTGAAACATGCGCAAAGGTTATATGAAAACTGATGAGCCAAACGCTGACGAGATAAAAGCACAATCCAAGTACCAAGTTATTGCCATAGTTGATACCAGCGATAAAGGTGATGACCAACAGCACCGCAAACAACATCCCTTCACGGCTAAAAAATATATAAACGTTACGCAAATTAAGGGTAGCGCTATCACTTTTTGGTGCTCGCGAGGCAAACCAACGGCTTAACAATGAGCTGATTGGTGCGGTTAAGGCTTTTGGTAAAAAACTCATGATTACCCTATCATTACCATAGAACTGGCCATCTCAATGAGATGCGGCGAAGTGGGTTGATAATCGTATTTTAAATATGGTTTTAAAAACTAGGTTTAGAAATTAGGTATTGAACGTGAAATGGAAAAGTTTAGATAGCTAATGTTTTAAAGTATAGTCAGTTCTAAATAAAATCGACACGTCAATAATCCCGTACTACTGGTGCTAATTTTTCTTGCTTGCTGTTCGCAGGCGTGACAGAGGCTGCGAAAAATTTACTCCAGTAGCACTCGTATCAGTTTTAAAGTGAATCAGCTATACAACAGCCACTTCTGCTAAAATTCGTTGCGCGATGGTTTGCGTGGCTTGCCCACCCGTCACATGCACAAAGCGCTGGCCAAGACGATGATCCGTGACCGCTGCAAATACCGCTTGGATATCTTCAGGCGTCACTTCCATGTGTCCAGACACATAAGCATGAGCCTGAGCAGCACGCTGAAGCGACAGTACGCCACGCGGTGATAGGCCATGATACTCGGCGCTCGCACGAGTTTTTGCGACCAGACGCTGTAGATAATCTAAGACCACATCAGCAACATAAACCTGCTTAACGCCTTGCTGGGCTAATAAAACAGCTTCTGTATCAAGTACGGCGTCCAAATCTTTTAATAACTCACGGCGATTCTGGCCTTTTAGAAGCTCGCGCTCTGCTGCCGGCGATGGATAGCCCAGCGACAAACATAATAAGAACCGATCGAGCTGCGATTCAGGAAGCGGATAGACACCGGCTTGCTGTAATGGGTTTTGAGTGGCTATCACAAAAAATGGCTGCGCTAAGGGATAGGTTTGCCCATCTTGCGTCACCTGACGCTCTTCCATTGCTTCAAGTAATGCACTTTGGGTCTTAGGGCTAGAGCGATTAATCTCATCAGCAAGCAATAGCTGGGTGAAGATAGGACCGGGACGAAACTCAAACTGCTGCTTATTTTGATCATAAATACTCATGCCCAAAATATCTGCCGGCAGCATATCATTGGTAAACTGCACCCGGCTAAAACGTAGACCTAACAGTTGAGCCAATCCTTGCGCCAAAGTGGTCTTACCCATGCCCGGTAAGTCTTGCAACAGTAAGTGCCCACCAGCTAAGATACCACTAAGCGACAGTTTAATTACCTGCGGCTTGTCTAATACGATTTGATTTAACTGTGTCATCAATTGAGCGATTTTTTGCTGATTATGGTAGTAGTCAGTAGCTGCATGGGTCATATAGTGTTATTTGCTCATTTTTTATGGGAATAATAATTAAAGACTACTTCGCCTCATCCTCTACTATCGGTGCGGGCGCACGCAGCGTTGATAGATAAGCAATCACGTCAGCACGCTCTTTAGCATCTGGCATCGGGTCTGATAACATTTTTGAGTCTGACATGGCTTTTTCAGCATCGGCGATATAAGGATCAAGCGTTTCAGCGTCCCATACCCAACCTGACGCTTGCAAGCCTTCACTATAGGTATAATCTTCTAGTTCAGCCGCTGGCGCACCATAAACATTCATCAGCTGCGGCCCTTTTTTATTGAGCCCAGGATTCAGCTGATGACATTGCCCGCAAGCGTCCTGAAAGATAAGAGCGCCATTATCAGCATCGCCCTCTGTATAAAGTGGTAGCGTGACAGGGTCTCTATAATCAGGTGGCGTACGATCACAAGCAGTGAGTAATAACACCGCGGCAAACATACCTAACAGTTGATACTTATTGGTAATAAACATGTTTTTTAATCTTTAATTAGAGGGGCATTGCTATGTATGAGTCCACGTCAAGCATAATACAATGCAAAATTGATGGACATACATAGCCGTGCATAGGTAGTGAGTCGTTTGTGGTTAAAAACTGCCTGTTACTGCAATGAGTTACTAATAATAAGTATCAATCAGGCACTTTCAAAGGCTTTCTTGATAGCTTTTAAGACTCACTAGATACTTTTATAGTACTACTAGGCGCTTCTAAATAATAACCCTGCAGATAGCGCGCACCCACACTCCATGCCACAGACATAGTCGCCGCGTCTTCAATATAAGGCATCAGTACATCGACATTGACTTCATTGGTGTGTAGGATCAGCGACTTGACCGTATCTAGGTTATCGGCTGAATCAACATCCTGTACATAGCTACGCGCTAAACGCGCCATATTTGGCTGTACATAACCAGCAATTTCAATAGATTTGGCAGAAGAACCGAAGTTATTGATACCAATCTGACAATTAATTTGACTAAGGGCCGAAAACTGAGACTTCGCTACCGTTAAATAATCTGAGATATCTTTTTCATTAAACTGTAATGTTAGCGCGCCCGCCGCGCCGCCTACCGCTTTGATTAGTTGGCTGGCGACATTTGGTAGGTTTTTATCAATGAGTGAGGCACTTGTCAGTTGCACCAACAATCTCGCTTCGGGATGTGTTTTACGTACATCGCTCACTTTTTTACAGGCATTGATAAGTACCCAGCGATCTATTTTTTCAAGCAATTTATGGGTCTTAGCAACCGCCATAAACTGATCAGGCGTCAATACAGTATTATCAGCATCGGCCAATGGCAAACGTAGATATACTTCAAAAAAGTCGCTACGATCATTGCTGATGTCGTATATCGGCTGGAATGTTAGCTCAAAACGGTTATTGGCAATCGCATCGACTAAAGACTCAGCCAGTGCATGGTCATCACTATTGGCATGTTCGCTTGGGTCATATAAATGATAACTATCGCCACGGTTAGAGGTCTCAACCATAATCTGGTTGATAGAGTCCATCGCCCGCTCAAGCACTATATTGAGTTCTGTTGTGTTTTTCTCAATTTTGACAATACCAATACTGACTGTGGTATTGGTCGTACGCTTATCTACCTCGATGAGCATATCGCTAATACGCGAACCAATATGTTTAGCAAGCTGCTCAAGCTCAGCGGTGGTTTTGTCCTCTACCAATATGGTAAAGGCCGTATCACTAAAACGACTGACGTGTCCATCTGATACCAGTTCATCTAGAGTATAGGCCACTTGTTTGACAGCTGCATCTATACCTGGCAGACCAAGACTGCTCCTGATTTTACCGACATTGTCGAGCTGTATATATAACAACCCCGCCGTGAGCGCCCCTTGCCGCGCTTGCTGTTGTATCGTCGCCATCTGCGCTTCAAAACCGTAGCGGTTATCGATACCAGTCAAGCTGTCTTTGCGCTCAGCCGCTGCCAAACGCTTGGCAACGTCAGCGCTGTTGCTACTGTTTTGTTGAATGATAACCTGAGTTACCGGATCACCATCTAAGGTCGCGGCAGCCAATTGCAGCTTTGCTTCAAAAGTACTGCCGTCTGTGCGTACGCTTTCAAACTCAAACTCTACTTCTTGTCGGCTACCCTTATCGAATCGACGCAAGAACTGCTTGAAGCCTTTGACGTTATCACCGCCTGCAATCAGATCAATAATAGGCACGCCTATGGCATCGTTCATCGACTCAAAACCAAATAATTGCAGATAAGGATCGTTGGCAAAAATATGAATGCCTTGGTCTATGTAGGCAACCGCACTTTTAGAGTTTTTGATCAGTACGTTAGCGCGCTGCTCGGCTTCAGAAAGTACGTACCGTAATGTTTTTAGCTCGCGGCGACTGCGCAAATTGTCATGTTGTAGACAAATAGACATCACCACTGCCATTTCTTGTTCTACCTTGAGCGACTTGACCATCGTACCACTAATAATATCAGGCAGTCCCTCGTCATTACTCGCCGCTGCCATCTCTTCATTTAGCAAACAGATCACGGGTAGATCAATATCTTGTTCTTGAATGATGCCCACGACATCGGTAAAACTCAGATCATAGGCACTACCAAAAACCAAAGCATCCCAAGATTGCCGTAGCAGCTTTAGTAGCTCCTCTTTGTCATCCAAAAATCCTAAGTGTACATTGACGTAATAAGAACCTAATAAGTACACAAGGCGTTCAGCATAGAGCTGATCGTCATCGATAACTAATAGGTTTAAGGTGGACTGAGTGCGCATAAAAAGCCTTTTTTAATCTTGCGATCTTATTGTTATGTCTCACTTTTGATAACTTATATCTTTTACACAAACCAACTTAGTACAAAAAATACGATAGTCGGTTCAAAATAAAAGCGATACGATTATCGCAAAGTAAATAGTAACGATGTCAGTCATTATAGACAATAATTTAAACGGCTGCAGATTAACTTACAACCAGCATTTATCGGTGTGACTATTTGGATGGAAATACTAGGCGGTGTCCTTGTTTTGAAAATGGTGATAAAAATAAAGACACGCTCTGAGCTACAGTTGGACGACCTCATACTGACTGAATTCATCGGTAACCAGCAACCTACGTTTGAGGCGTAGAAGGGTTTGTTTGTTATTGATGCGCATAACGACCCTATCATTAGACTGGAAATAAGAAGACGGCACAATGAGAGTGCCCAAGGTTTGCAGTTGCTCATCCCTACCAAGGACAAACGCAGGTACAAAATGTCGACTGCGCGTTTCTCCGCCTTCTAAACGCAGCCCACAAGCTACCAGCTGATGCCCGAGCACTTGCCACTCAACCTCTGGGCTTTCGTCATCAAGGTCAAGCCAACGTACTACCCCTATTGACCAATCAGCCGGCATGGCATCATCAGAACGGCAAACCAAAAAAAGACTCATAATGTGTAATGGCGGTGGTGCCGTCGTGACAACCTCATTGTTCTTACCTACCGCGTTGAGATTATCTACCATTGGTGACAAGCGCAGCGTACGGAATAGCGAGAGCTCATCATGACTATCAAAAGTCTCAATGGCTTCAATAGTTAACGCACTATTACTATCTTGCTTTTTACGAACAGTATCATAGCGAGGTCGCTGTTCATCTGGTAGATTCTTTACAATCATCAAACTTGTAAAGCTACTCGAATGACTGGCACGATAATGAATGTTGTTAAACCCAGTAATCAAAACTGCCGATTTTTTAGCACTGTGTTTAGTTGTCAAAGTCAGTTGCGGCTGTAAGTATCGATAAGTGATGGTCATCGCTATTTTATTAAGCAACCAATACTCTACTCCTTCGCCGCTACCCTCAGCTAATGCTTGCTTGCGCCATTTAAAATACTCCACCATTGGCGCAAGCTCTATAAACAAACAAACATAGTGATCTTCGTATGGGTTAATTCCAGACTTTGCCGTTAAATAACTAGGCGGATGGTCACTACATAAATCAACGAACACTCGTGTTTCTGTTTTTGGTTCTATCGTCGCAACCATCTGCTTCGCCCATTCAGGCAATAGGCGTTGCACGAGCAAAATATTAGGACGACGCATGGCACGCAGGTTTAACAAACTGTGCAAGCATATTTGACAATACAACTGATGTATATCGTTAGCGCGTTTTGTGGTGATATATACGCTCAAATCTATATTTGCGGCATGATGTTGATGAGCAAGATGATACAGTTGGTTAATTTTGGACCATAAGTATGACGATGGTTTGCGATAGCACAACGCATCTTCACCCAATAGCTTTTGATACATCAATAGCATCTGGTAAATAGCAGTCGCCAGCATAATTGACGAAGATTTTTCGGCACTAAAATAGCGCTTCCAGCCACTTTTTGTCAGATGTTTCTGCTGACCGTCTAGGTTTAAAAATGAACGATTGCGGCGTAGAACACCGTCATAAACCATAATGAATTGATAGTATAGGGATTCTATTTGAGCCACATAGTCCAACTGCGCCTCACTCAACGCGCCTGTCTCATAAATATAATACTGCCGTAGAGTGGCAATAAATTGATTGGCTGTATCGATCACAGCAGACGTTAACTTAAGACGTTGTTGGTCATCCATATCAGTACTGCGCAACATCGTAAGTGCTTTTTCCAAATATTCAGCTTGCTGTTCTTCGGCTTGCGCGGGCAAGGCTGCCAACAGTTTTAGTAAATAATATTCCTGATCGTTAACCGACTGACTAGTTGAGGACAACATTGGCGCTGTCACAGACAAATGATTTTGAAACATCGATAAAGTTATCATCAGTATTCCTAGTACCTGTTATTAACTTTGAATATTTATTAACTTTGAATATTTTTTTTAAACAAAAACTTCTTAGACTCGCCGTAGTCTCACTACAGTCTCGCCGTATCGTTTTTACATTCAACTGACTATAGTCGCTTGCGTTCAGACTGAGGATACGCCCTAGTTATAACATAAATATTTGCAACCCATAGAGAATACTCATTTTAATGCGATTGCCTATTAACCTACTTACCACTCAATAGTCATTATTTGTTCACTAATTTCCAAATACTTTATAATGCCTATATTAATCAGCATTGTAAATGTTAATCGGTACCTTAAACGGTCTATTCGGCAGCTCTCGCACCAGCTTAGGCACTAAATATCCTGGTAGCGCCGCCAATAATGACCAATAAAGCTCGATGGCTGACCGCTCATCGCTATCGAAATGAGCAGCACCCGCCACTTTATCTAATACATGTAAGTAATAAGGCAAGACACCAGCAGCAAACAAGCACTGGCTTAATTGCGCTTGAGTCTCAACGCTGTCATTAATACCTTTTAGCAATACCGCTTGGTTTAACAAAGTAATACCAGCCGCGCGAGCACGCTGTAAATGTTCTGAGGTAACGCTATCGATTTCATTGCCATGGTTACAGTGGACTACCATCACGATATGACAGCGGCTTTGGGATAGTCTCTCCAATAACGCATCATCTAAACGCGCTGGAATGACCAATGGCAGGCGTGTGTGCAACCGAATAGTCGTTATTTGCGGGAGTGACTCTAGCGTATCCAGCCATGCAAATAAACGTCTATTAGTCACATTTAATGGATCACCACCGCTCAAAATAACTTCATTAATCTCGGGATGTGCAGTGACATAATTGACGATATTTTCTTTTGCATCCGCCGTTGGCATATTGGCACTATAATCAAAATGCTGACGAAAACAATAACGACAATGAATGGCACAGGCACCAGTAATGGTTAACAATACTCTTGATTGATATTTATGCAGTAGCCCTTTGACTGGGTTTTGTGTGTTTTCACTTAACGGATCTGCCACATAGCCTGTTACGTTGATTTGCTCACGCTGGTCGGGTAAAACTTGTTTTAATAAGGGGTCATTGCTATTACCGACAGTCATTTTTGCCACAAACCCACGTGGCACACGTAGCTCAAAATGCTTAGGCACATAGACGTCTGCACGCAGTGATTCGAGCTTTAAAAGGCTTAATAGCTCATCAACCGAGGTAATGGCTTCGGATAATTGCGTTTGCCAGTTTTTTTGTGTGATTAAATGGTTTATCATGACAGCCTACTACCTATACCCAAAAGCCGACATTATACGCTCTTAGGGTGTATCCTATCAAAATATACCAATTACCTCTTACAACCCTAAGCGTAACGGTAGTTTTTACACAGTAAACCCTCTATTTAAATTTAACGACCGATCATAATATTAACAACCCCTAGGAGTCTCTCGTGGCAAGTTTTTCTACCAATGAATTTAAAGCTGGTCTCAAAGTCATGCTAGATGGCAACCCTTGTGCCATTCTTGAAAATGAATTCGTTAAGCCTGGTAAAGGTCAAGCTTTTAACCGTGTTAAGTTGCGTAATCTTCGTAGTGGTAAAGTATTGGAGCAAACGTTTAAGTCTGGAGAGAGCTTGGAGGCAGCAGACGTTTTAGATACTGAAATGAACTATCTTTATAATGACGGTGAGTTTTGGCACTTTATGCACCCTGAGACTTTTGAGCAGCTGCAAGCAGATAAAACAGCCGTTAGCGATGCAATAAAATGGTTAAAAGACAACAGCAATGATCTTTGCACCATCACTTTGTTCAATGGTGTGCCATTGTCAGTGATGCCACCTAACTTTGTTGAATTACAAATCACCGAAACGGATCCTGGTCTGCGTGGTGATACTTCTGGCGGTGGCGGTAAACCTGCGACACTAGAGACAGGTGCTGTGGTACGTGTGCCCCTATTTGTCCAGCAAGGTGAAACCGTTCGTGTCGATACCCGCACTGGTGACTATCAAACTCGCGTTAGCTCATAGCACTTAGCAACAGCAGTACTTAAAAATAACAGTACTTAGAAATAACAGTACTTAGAAACAAGAGATAGCGGTTATCTCTTAACCAATAAAAAAGCTGAACCACCCTATGAGTGATTCAGCTTTTTTGTATCGATGACAATAATCGTCACGGGCTAGGACACGCCCTAATACCATTCCCAAAATCTTGAGTAGCTAGAAATACGAATGCAAGTACTGCCTTTAGTAGACTAAGCGAGTTTGACAGCACTACTCTTCTACCAATATCTGCTTATGCATTAGCCAATATTGCACAAGCGCATTCAGCTGTTCTTGGGTAAAAGGCTTGGTGCAGTAATCTTGCATTCCGACCTTTAAATATTTTTCGCGCTCACCATCCATGGCATTGGCAGTCAAAGCGATAATAGGCGGCAGCTCTTTAGGATCATAGATTTCATGCAGCTTAATGGTTGCCTGTACGCCATCCAAAATTGGCATATGATGATCCATCAAAATAACATCATAACGCTCAGGAGACAGGGAAAAAGTCTCGATAGCCTGTTGCCCATCAGTGACATGGGTTACCGTATGACCACTATTAGTGAGGGCTTTTTTGGCGATAATAGCATTGACGGCATCATCTTCGACCAACAGTATATGGCCCGCAAGCTCATGAGTGGGATCAATCATGGTAAAGTCGTTTGAATCCTGCCATGTCTCATACTTGTTTTCATCAATGGCAGGTAATGGCAGTAGAACGCTAAACGTAGTGCCAACACCCACTTCGCTATCTACGTTAATATACCCACCCATCAAATCGACCAAAGACTTACAAACAGAGAGTCCGAGCCCAGTACCACCATAGAGGCGATGTGTGAACTTATCCGCTTGGTCATAAGCCTCAAATATCGCTTCCAAAGATTCGGGTTTGATACCCACACCACTATCAGTTACTTCAATACATAGGGTCATGTCTTCATAATAAACCGTATTACTATCAATCGGGTTATCTGCTGCCGCCTGACCGTTTTTAGTGTTGTTCCTTTTTTTAGTGCGGCGCTCATCAACCTCATCACAATGACAATTGGGCACATGCTTAACATCGATGCTGACTCGCCCGCCTTCACGAGTGAACTTAATCGCGTTATTAACCAAATTTGCGATGATTTGTTTAAGGCGCACCGGGTCACCTTCGATATATGGCGATAGTGACTCCGTATAATGATAGTCTAAAATCAATCCTCGCTGACGGGCCTTGGCGGTAAACAGGCTAACCACTTCATTACACAATGCAGATAGATTGACAGGAATAAAGTCAATGCTCATCTTGCCAGACTCTACTTTTGATAAGTCTAAAATACCATTGATAATGGCCATCAAATGCTCGTTGGAGACTTTAATATTGTCTATATATTCTTGTTGTTCGCTGCTGAGTTTTGTTTCGCCCAGCATATCCACCATACCAATAATACCATTCATTGGTGTGCGGATTTCGTGACTCATGTTGGCCAAAAAATCTGACTTCATTTCATTGGCAAGTTTGGCATCACGCTGTTTATCCTGTAGCTGCAAGGCATCTGCTGCCATCGTGGCAAACTGAGCCAATATCTTTGCTTGTTGTTCATCAAAATCATACTTAGGCTTCATATCCATCACGCACAAAGAGCCCAAACGGAAGCTTTTATTGCCCTCATGAATGATAATCGGCGCGCCAGCATAAAACCGTAAATAAGGAGACTCTGTAACCAATGGGTTTTGACTAAAACGACTGTCTTTTGATAAATCTTCTACCACAAAAACGTCGTTAGATAACACCGTGTAGTTACAAATAGCGACTTCACGTGTGGTACGGCATACATCGCCAAGACCATGAATAGATTTTAGATACTGTGTTTCTTCATCCATAAAGGTAATGGTGACTATCGGCATATCAAAAAACAGCTTTGCTAGATCAACAAGACGCTTAAATGCAGGCTCATCATTGTCATTGAGCACCTGATATTTTTTAAGTTTAGTGATACGCTCTGCTTCATCTACCGCTACTGGGTAACTGCTTTGAGGTGGGTTAGATATAGACAAGATGGACTCCATTAAGTAATATCAAACGTTCGACTTGGCGTGAGGCTGCTTTATCAATAATTGTAATGCTTCACTCACCATCATCATTGCGACCACTGATGTAATGACCACTGCTGAGCCATAACCACCACATTGTAGACCACCTGCCTGACAGCTCTTATCCACACGCGGCGGCTCTATCGAATAGACACATTTAATCCCGAACTTTTCTTTTAATGCCCTATTAATGCCTTTTTCATGACGTAGTTTATTACGTAATTTGGCGAGTAGCGGATCTTGATAACTGTCTTTTAAGTCACTCACTCTAATCTGACTGGGATCTATCTTACCACCTGCACCGCCAGCACAGACCAGTTTTAGTTTGTTAAAACGGCAATGGAGCACAATAGCCAACTTAGCATCCATATCGTCCACACAGTCTAGCACAACGATAGGCTGGCCTTGTGCAATAGCCGCCTTTGCTTGGTCACGACTCGGCAGCAAGGCAGTGACGTTTTCTGTGGTCAAAAAATCATCAACCAAGTTTAGCGTTACTTTGGGATTGATTTCACGAATACGCGCCGCCATCGCGGCAATTTTACTCTGCCCAAAATTACTGTCTAAGGCTGGCAACTGGCGATTCACATTAGACGCCACCAACACATCCAAGTCAATCAACGTAATCGTACCCACTGCCGTTCGAGCCAGTGCTTCTGCTGCCCACGAACCAACACCGCCTACTCCAATAACATAGACATGAGCCGCGGCAAAAGTATCAACTGTAGCGGTTCCATAAAGCGTCCGCGTGCCTTGGAAACGGCGTTCATATTGCTCATCGGCTTCTTTAGTAACGCCTTTTGCTGTTGCTCCCCCTATGGCAGAGTGCTCAGTAGTAGACGGCTCAACGAATGCTTGCTCAAATGGTTGTGTTTCACTCATAAATGTTTAAATACTCTATTATTACTATCTTAGATTAACACATGAAGTGCAATACCAAATGCGAGGTGAAAAAAAGACCTAGATGCGCTAGCATCAAAGTCTTTATCCACCGACCAAAGTGAGATTGCAACCATGAACTATACACATCTAAGCCTAGGGGAACGATACCAGATTTATGCCCTTATAGGGGCAAAACATAGTATTAAATTTATAGCTGACACATTAGGAAGAAGTCCTAGCACCATATCAAGAGAGATCAGACGCAATAAAAGCCTTCGAGGTTACCGAGCTAATCATGCTAATAACAAGGCTTGTGACAGACGGTCAAACAATGCGCTCACTATTATTGCTGACGTATGGGATTGGGTCACAGATAAGCTAAAAGACAGCTGGAGTCCTGAACAAATAGCCGGCGTTCATGGTGGTATTAGTCACATGAGCATCTATCGCTATATCTGGAGGGACAAGAGTCAAGGCGGCAGGTTATGGCAGTGTCTCAGACGCAAAGCCAAACCTTACCGTAAGCGACTAACGGCTGAGACCCGAGGCCGTATCAACGACAGAGTCTCGATTCATGAGCGCCCTTGTA
>NZ_RRYX01000281.1:0-408 GCF_014861375.1 Psychrobacter sp. FME5
GTTTATTGTTAAGCAGTTGCCAGTCGTCTGACGCCACCTCACAAGCACCACAAGCAGTGTCACCTAAAAACAGTCAAAAAACGCCTAAAGTCATGACGCCCGATTGGGGTATTGCGGCGACGCTGACTGCCATGGGATACCCACCAGTTGCTATGGGCGATAAACCTTTCTATAGAGAATGGGTCGGTAAGCCTCTTATACCTGATACAACTCTCGACGTAGGAACACGCTATCAGCCCAACCCTGAAATGTTCTCTCAGTTAGATTTGGATTTGGTCATAGACAACGATTTTTATGCGCACCTGCGTCCTATGTACGGCGATTTGCCTATCCACTCTATTGAATTGACCAGTCCTAACAAAATTGCAAAGTGGGAGGACTTTATAGAACCCACGTTAGAATTGGGCC
>NZ_RRYX01000282.1:0-401 GCF_014861375.1 Psychrobacter sp. FME5
CGCCTAAGAAGCGCTACTATGAACGCTTAGAGGTTGATGAGTTCTGGACTTACGTATATCGCAAGAAGCGTAAAGTCTGGCTTATTTATGCTTATGACCGTGCTACTAATGAGATTGTTGCTTACGTTTGGGGCAGACGTGACTTAAAAACGGCTAAGAAGCTAAGAGCCCGGCTTAAATACCTGAAAGTCAGCTATGACACTATTAGCATGGATAACTGGGATAGCTTTAAAACCGCCTTTAAAAGTGATAACAAACGAATTGGCAAACAATATACGGTAGGTATAGAAGGTAATAATTGCCGCCTTAGACACCGATTGCGTCGGGCGGTTAGAAAAACCTGTTGTTTCTCTAAGAAGCTCGATAATCACTTCAAAGTGTTTGATATGGTGTTCTTTTAC
>NZ_RRYX01000283.1:0-395 GCF_014861375.1 Psychrobacter sp. FME5
ATAGCATTGGTGGTATAGATGGCTTTTCTGATATCTTTCGGATACTCAAAGAACACCGTTAAGCCCTCCCAGTTATTACGCCAAGACTTGACCACGTGCGGGTACTCTTTGCCCCAAGTCTCATCAAAGTGCTCAAGGTTAGCCTCTGCTATCTCAAGCGTATCAGCGCCGTAGATGGCCTTTAAATCAGCGGCTACTGCCTTTTTGTCCGTCCAGGGTACAAACTTCATTGAGTAGCGCACCATATGCACGATACACAGCTGAACCTGAGCATTGGGATAAACCGTATTGATGGCATCAGGAAAGCCCTTTAAACCATCGACACAGGCAATGAGTATATCTTGCACCCCGCGGTTTTGTAGTTCAGTGAGAACGCCTAGCCAGAACTTGGCGCC
>NZ_RRYX01000284.1:0-394 GCF_014861375.1 Psychrobacter sp. FME5
CAATCTGACATCAAGAAACTGGCTGAGCAAATGGCCAGCAGCATGAAAAGCTTCGATGACATCAAAGACTTTCAAAAGCAGCTCATGCAGTCCTTCATCGACACTGCCCTAGAAGCAGAAATGGAAGAGCATCTCGGCTACCCCAAGCATGAAAAGGCAGACAGGCCTAATAAGCGCAATGGGCACACTAAAAAGAGAGTCCGTAGCGACACAGGCGAGCTTGAGATATCCACCCCCAGAGACCGCGACAGTAGCTTTGAGCCTGTACTTGTCAGTAAGCATCAAACCCGTATTTCAGGTCTTGATGACAAAATCATCAGCTTTTACGCCAAAGGTCAAACCACTACTGAGATTGTCGAAACCATCAAGGACATCTACGACGTCGACATCTCAA
>NZ_RRYX01000285.1:0-392 GCF_014861375.1 Psychrobacter sp. FME5
CTGTCTTCTAATTCAAGTTTGAGAAGGTCACTAAGAGGTTCAACGACCACAAGGCAAGTATCGTCATTAAGCTGCGCTAAGTCTCCTAGCATAATGGGCGTAAACCCCCATTGATTGCCATCTGCCAACGCTACTAGCTGTAGTCCCATCGTCTCTAAAGCAGGTTGAAACAAACTATTATACGAAAACATACGCAAATTATTAGTATCGGCAAATTGCACGACAGCCAATTTTTTGACATGAGGATAACGCGCATGAAAAGTCTGTCCCGCTTGTAAGATTTGTTTCTTGCTAGTGTTTAAATAATCTTGCGCGGCTTGCGGTTTATTGATAGATCGGCCCAATTCTAACGTGGGTTCTATAAAGTCCTCCCACTTTGCAATTTTGTTAGG
>NZ_RRYX01000030.1:0-27304 GCF_014861375.1 Psychrobacter sp. FME5
AATCATCAGGATGTTCTTTAACATCATTGAGTAGCACGTCATCTGGTATTTTATAAGGTTTGGTTTGCCTGGTTGCTTTGCTATGAACACGTCTCTTCCAGTTTTGTATGGTGGTTGGGCTGAGATTATAGAACTCAGCCGCCCCGGCAAAGGTCATACCGTTATCTAAGCTTTTTAGTACTTGTTTGCGAAAATCTAGTGAGTAAGTCATAGTGTTTATGGTAACAATTGGGTTTGATAATTAGTTTATAACACTTTTAGGTGGGATTGACTATAGCTTAAATTAAAGACACGCGCAGGATCATCAAATCCCTCAGTAGGTTCGATATCTTGTACAGGTACCTCATTAGCGGTCACCACACGGGCACGAATGACAGGGTAGTAGCTCACTGGTGCGCCAATGATTTTATTAATCTCATTATGCTGATCGCTTTGAATATCTAACAAAAATAAATTCGGCGCATCTTCAGGATAGGCGTTAATAAACTGGGTATTGATACTATGATTGAGGGTAGTGATGAGTGTCAGGACTGCGACCGATAATGATAGCGTGACAAAAAATAGCGCTGATTGATTGCCTTTACGCGCAAGGTTATGAATAGCAATCCGCTGCATCCAACTGATATTGCTATTGGTCGCCAACTTGGCAAGTAGCCATAACCAAGCACGCGCCAATAGCCAAAATATTGCTACGAAACCAATAAGCCCTATGAGTAACTGCGCACCCAGTTTAAACGAACCTACTTCATAGGCAAAGAACGCATAAAGCCCTGTGAGCATTAGCCCATACCATAGTAAAGGCAAGCGTTTATACCAAGGTATATTTTGCGCTTGTGAGCTTGCGCCTTGGCTAAGTAAGGTTGCGGGTTTGGTGGTATTAAGCGAACTTAAGCCACGCTGTGCGATAAGCAACGTCAGCACCAAAGCGATAATAATGGTTTTAATGGCACTGATAGGATTGATAGCTAAGCCAACATCCGCTGGCAAGATAGCCACAAGATATGGCTGGCCAACTTTGAGTAAGCCAAAACTGACGATAATCGCGGCGATACCAGCAATGATAGTCGTTGCAATCAATAGTTGATAATAGCTACGTTTAAGTGAGCTAAGAGGCTCACCCAATGCTAAACGAATCGCATTACTAGATTGCTGCTTGGTCACAAATGCGGTGATGACCCCATACATCGCGACCGCCGATAATAACAAGACGGCAATGACGAGCAGCTTTAAGAACATCAACACATTATCAGAGATACGCGAAACAGAAGTATCTGCCGATTCAGCATCAGAGAGCTCGATATCAGGATAATTGGTTAATATTTGCGTCAGCTTATCGCGCTGTGCTTCTATTAATTCAGGCTCGCCCGCCAACTCAATACGATAGTTGATGCGGCTACGCTCACCTAATAGATTGGTTGCGGCGAGCGCATCTTGTTGCATCAGCACTCGTCCACCAAAGCCAAACGCCGTCAACGGACGGTCAGGCTCTTTCGTCAGCACATCGCTAATCGTAAACTGTCCTTCACCAATAGTAATTTTATCACCGACATTAGCATTGAGGCTTTTAAGCACTTCTGGAGCGACGACCACATTATTAGAGGTAAGCTGCTGCCATAAAGGCTGATCAGATGCCAGCTCGACGTCACCATATAATGGATAAGATGGCGAGACGGCCTTGACCCGAGCAAGTAAGGTTTGCTCAGCGGTCACTACCATCGCACTAAACTGATAATCATAAACAATTTGCGTATCAGCGACCGTTGCTACCTGCGTCAATACTTCGCTTGGCCAGTCTTGTTGACTGTTTAAGATCAAATCGCCACCAACCAGCGCACGCTGATTATCGTTGATATAGGTATTAACCGATTGCTGGACGGAGTCGAGGGTCAAGTAAGTGGCTAGCGATAATGTTAGCGTGAGTAAAAATAACAGCGGATAAACCCAGCGCTGCCACCAGCTACGACTTAATGCTTGCGCGCCCAATCCTTTAAATAAATGGTAGATGATACCGCCAGTATAATCTGACTCTTTTGCCATTGCCGTATCAGTCGTATCTTTTGGTGAATGCTTCTCTGTTTGCTGGTTATTCATCAAGTTATTCATTAATGTACAATCCGCCCATCATGCATAGTAATGACACGATCTGCCATTTCAGCAAGCGCAGGGTCATGGGTCACAACCACCAACGCCGAGCCAACTTGCTGTCTCAGATCCAGTAATAACTGCATGACTTGATTGGCGTTTTGTTCATCTAAATTACCCGTTGGCTCATCAGCAAAGACAATTTTTGGCTGCGATACCAATGCTCGCGCGACAGCAGTACGCTGTTGCTCGCCGCCAGATAATTGATTGGGCAAACTATTACGTCTATGCCCCAAATCAACGGCTTCAATCAATTCATTCACTCGTGCTTTGTTTGGACGTCGAGCGATATCAAGTGGGAAGGCAATATTTTCTGCTACTGTCAACGTTGGCAGTAAATGAAACGATTGAAACACAAACCCCATCTCGCGCTGACGAATGACAGCTAAAGCATCTTCATCAAGACTGCTCAATGTTTGCCCTGCCAGCTCAACGCTGCCACTATCAGGATAATCTAACGCGGCTAATAGCCCAAGCAAGGTAGATTTACCCGAGCCAGATTTGCCCATGATAACCACGAACTCGCCCGCATTGACATGAATGTCGACGTCTTTGATGATGGACAGCTTTTGCTCACCGACTTGTACGGTTTTATTTAATTGTGAAGCGGTAAGCAATGCGCTTGTTTTTAAAGCCGTTACATTCTCAGTTGAAGGTGATGATGTCATTGCGTAGTCTCAATAGGCGTATTTGTCGGTGCTGGAGTTGAAGCGGGTGCTTGTTTGTTGGTGTGATTTGAGTTTTTAGAATCGTCCATATTAGATTCGGCTAACTTCTCAATTTCAGGCTGCAATATAGGCAGGATATTATCATTGACGATAATTTTATATCCCTCACGGGTTGGATGGATGGCATCAGCTTGGTTTAACTGAGGATCACCACCGACACCGTCTAAAAAGAACGGAATCAGCGTGACGTTCATATCTTTCGCCACTCTAGGATATATCGCGGCAAACGACTGTACATAGTCAGAGCCAAGATTGTCATAAATCTGCATGCCGCCCAAGATAACTTCGCTATCACTGTCTTGTAGGCGTTTAACAGCGGTACGAATATTAGCTTCAACCGTCGCCACGTCAATACCACGAATGGCGTCATTGGCACCGACGGTCAAAATCGTAATATCTGGTTTGGTCTGCAATACCCAATCTAAGCGATTGACTAAGCCAGTGCTGGTTTCACCGCTTAAGCCTGAATTGACCACTTTGACATTGTTATAACCCAATTCTTGTAACCGCGCCTCTAGCTGCGCAGGATAGTTGGCATCATTATCAACACCAAGCCCTTCTGTCAACGAATCACCCAGTGCCAATATGGTTAGTGGTGCTTGTTGCTGCTCAGTCGAATTTACGGATTGCTCAGGTTCTGTAGTTTGAGGTTCGGCAGTTTTTGTATTAACGACTTGGTCGTTATTCTGAGTGTCAGTAGCGGTATTGGGGTCAGGTTCTTTTTGACAACCGCTCAAGGCAATTGCGATGGTTAATGCAGCGACAGTGAGTAGGCGCTGCGGCAGGCGAGAAGTTATGCTTATCATGATTCTACTGTCCTATTTACAATCAAGCCAGTGTAGCAGAATCAGATAAGCAGCAATATTGTGCAAAAGTTAATGGTTTAAGGGTAAAGATCTAAATCTTTTTACCATCTACCATTACCGGACGACTAATTAGCCAAGCAATCGCTACGTTAATAATCATTAAAATTAAAATTATTAACAGTGGTACGTCCCAACTGTCGGTTAATTCATGCAGCCAACCTGTCCCCAGCGGACCAAAAAAGGCTACCAGATAACCAACGAACTGCGCCATACCAGATAGCTCACTAGCCTGATTGGTGGTATAAGTACGCAAGGAAAACAGCATCATACTTAAAGTAAACATTGCTGAGCAGCCTGCACCCATTAACCCTGACCATAGCCAGGCCAAGTCAGGAGAAAAGTAGCTGATACCGAGCACACCAATAACGTTTAGCAGTGCAGCAACAATCGCTAACGCTTGGATAGGGCGGCCACGGTTGATAAGCCAAGTTACGATCAAGATAGCAGGCGGTGCCATAAACTGAAATACCGAGCCCATCTGTCCAGCCTGAACAGCATTCAGTCCTTTACTAACCCAAATAGAAGGTAAGAAACTGGCTACGGTATAAAATAACAAGGATTGTAAACCCATAAATACAGCAATTTGCCAAGCAAAAGCTGTGCGCCATACTGATATCTCTGAGGAGCCTGGGGTCGCCAATGGTACCGCTTGGTTATTTGATGACCCCAGACGAAGGCGCAAGAATATCCAGACGATTACGGCTAAAACCCCCAAGATTGACCAGCCTCCTAGTGCCCATTGCCAGCCCACATATTCAGATAAGGGCAGGACTACGCCAGCGACGATACCGGCCATTACCGTCATGGTAAGACTCAGTAAGCCAGTAATAAGTGGAATATGTTTGGGCGTACGCTGCTTAATTACTGGCGCCGCTAAAGTATTAGCAAAACCTATAGCTAAAGTTAGTACTATAGTTCCGCTCAAAAATCCGATCCAAGTGGGAATGACAGAGCGAATAATCATCCCTAGAGTCAGCAGCACAATCATGGTAATCAGCGTGTTTTCAAGGCCAAAACGCTTACCAATAGAGGGGGCAACCAGAGCACCTAGCGCAAAACCCAACATCGGTACGGCACCCAGCCAGCCGATTTGAGTTTCGGAGATATTTAGTGCATTTTGTACTACGGGTGCAATAGAGCCAAGCGCCACGATAGGCGCGCGCATATTAGTGGCGAGTAAAATCATCGCACATAGCACTAGCCAAAAAGTAAAGCGCGAAGAAGGCAGCTTAAAGTTGGAGGAAGAATCCGTTTGAGACTGTAAGTTTGGAGAGGTAGGCATAGCAGCACGACTATTATTTAGAATAAGAAAAAAGACACGTCATGAAACAGCGCCGAGGAATCGTCGCCTGTAAAATAACACCAGAAGAATCTCACTGAGAAGGCAAGTTAGGTGATAATACCATTCACAAAGACTAGAGTAGCAAGAAAAACGAGTGCCAGTGCTACGTACTGTAGACTAAACGAGTTTGACCCAGCTAATCGTACTTTTTGGGATTGGTATCAGTTGGAAGTTCAAAACAATTGCAGAAAGTAGGTCATATGCACTTGCTACCTTATCAATCAGAGCAAACTTAGTATATGAGTATGGCGCAATCGAAAATAGCGCCAGCCCTTTTTTATAGGACTTGACGCTATTATAAGAACAAATAACCGCTAAATACTATCAGCGTATGGTAACAAATCAGACACTTATACAGATTTGCCTAACTGAGCCGCTTTTAGGGCACCTTCTTGTTCAGCGATAGAATCACACTTATTGGGATCATCACCGCAGTACGAGCATTTTTCATTGCCCATCAATTTGGCAACACCACCACAAGAGCCTTTCAATGGCTTCTTTTGAAACATATAACCGATGCCCATAAACACAAAAAACAGGATAAAGACGGTAAAGGTAACAGCGAGCATGGGAAGTAATTGGCTAAGCATGGGGTAACCTCGGCTTATTAGGGACAGACTATCACTTTATATAGATCATGACATATACAACATAGCAGGCTGTCCTGAAGTTTATAACTCTATTTTACCACATATCCATAGGGTAATAATATCGATGGAAATCATGCAAATACAGTCAGTTACAACCAGCTACATTACATGGATAGCGATGTAGGTAGCAGCCCCTGCTAAGTAGCCCAGAAGTGCAAGACCACTGATATGTTTGAGATACCACATAAAGGAGATTTTCTCCATACCCATCGCTGCAACCCCGGCTGCTGAACCAATGATTAAGCAACTACCACCAACGCCTGCACAGTAAGCCAAGAAGTGCCAAAATGCCCCATCTTGTAAAAACTGACTTTGGCGCGCCAAATCACCACCGGTTAAACCCGCCATAGCAGAGTCGCTAAGGAGAGGGTACATTTTCATAGCACCGGCCACCAGCGGGACGTTATCTACCAATGATGACAGGAGGCCGATTAAGACGTTAATGACATATAAGTTACCAAAGGTATTATCCAGCCACGTTGCCATATCAATTAAGTGACCGGCAGTGGCCAGTCCAGATACGGCCAATAAGATACCTAAGAAGAATAAAATACTAGACATGTCGACCCGAGTAAGCACCCCAACGACAGTCATTTGTTGCTTAACGCGCCAGTTATCATGGCGATGCACCAGTTCGGTAAAAACCCAAAGTACACCGACACCAAACAAGATACCCATGTAAGGTGGCAGATGGGTCAAGGTCTTAAATACTGGGACGAATGCCAGCGCACCTAAGCCTAATGCCAGAATACTGATACGCATTTTACTGGTAACGGTATCGAGAGACACTGCCGCTGTATCGTCATCTGTTTTGGTTGCAGAGGTTTGAGATAAAGAGTCTTGAGACGAAGAAGCATGACCACCTTCCATTGCCATAATAGCTGTATCACCGCCGGTATAGCTGCCAAGGTAGTTGGTATTAGACGAGGTTATTGTTGCTTTGGCAGGTTTCGGCCGCTGTACTTGTTTGCCTTTAAACATGAACGTCAATAAGATTAATGGCACCATAGCAGCCATCAAGCTGGGGACGATCAAATCAACGATAATACGACTGGCAGTAATTTGATGGCCAATCCACAGCATGGTAGTCGTCACATCACCAATCGGTGACCAGGCACCGCCAGCGTTAGCACAGACCACGACTGTGCCAACAAACCACAAACGCAGCTCTTTATCGGCTACCAGTTTGCGCAGTAAGGAAATCATGACGATGGTAGTGGTAAGGTTATCTAACAGCGCGGAGAAAAAGAAGGTAAGCGCACCAATGGTCCATAAAAGCGTGACGGCGTTGGTAGTATGAATACGGTTGGTAATAGCAGCAAAACCATCATGAGCATCGACCAACTCCACGATGACCATCGCCCCCATTAAGAAAAACAAAATTTCAGCAATCTCTGCTAAGTGATGCCTAAGCTCAGCGTTGATGATGGTAGTCGTATCAAGCCCATTAACCAGCTGATCAGCGAGCAAAGTATCTGCACCAATCACCAGTAGTGTCCAGACAATAATTGCAGTGAGCAGGGCGGAAGCTGCTTTATCAACATGAAGGTTATGCTCTAAAGCAATAGCAATATAGCCCAATACAAAAAATACCGCCATCAATGAATAAACCATCTCATATCCTTAGTGTAAGAACACTCTGATAACTTTTCTTCTAAATGGTATATTGTAACGCTTATATAATAATTAAAACACTTAGTAATAATCCTGTGATAATAAGTCGTAAAAAACCAAACAAACGCGGCCTAATCTTTATTTGAATTGCCGGCTCTTAAGGTTGCCATAGTAGGCGTTTGTACTACCTGCCAGTCATCAGCACTATCCTTCAAATCACCATGTTTTACGCCATCGGCTAATATCACGAACAATGCGGCTATATTTTGCTGTTTCGCGACATCCAATGCTTTTTGATAGGGCATAGCGGTCAATGCCGTCGCCCACGCATCGGCCAGTGCCACTGATTCTGCCACCACGGTTACCGAAGGTGCGCCGCCAGCGATAGGTGCGCCAGTAGTAGGGTCAATTGTATGGCTATAGTGTTTGCCATCGAATATGACAGAATTGCGATAGTTGCCGGAAGTGGCGATATACATCTTATTATCAGTGTCGGTTGGTTGGCGAATTGCTGAGATAGGCTGACGCTCGCTGACTGTGCTGTCTTCGATAGGGGCATCAATCGCAATTTGCCATGGCTGCTGTTGATTATTGACACCAGAAGTTGCAATCTCACCGCCAATCTCAACCATATAATTACGAATCTGATAATTGTCTCTGAGCACGTCGGCGATGACATCGACACCATAGCCTTTGGCGACTGCGGAAAAATCAAGCGCGATACCATCTTTGGTTTTATAGATAGTTTGATCTTCTTGTACCACGCTCTCAAAGTCGACCAAGGCTTTTGCTTGAGCAATCTCAAGTGCCGTTGGCGGACTTTGTAGACGCTCTACGGTCATGGTGCTACCAAAGCCCCACGTTTCTATTAAAGGCAACACTGTAGGATCAAACGCCCCATTTGACTGCTGATAGACTTGCCTTGAGGCTTCTAGCACATGACTAAAGTCTGCATCAATCGTGATAGGCGTGTCTTTTGCCAAACGATTAAATTTAGAGATGGTAGAGTCGCTTTGATAAGTAGACATGCTGTCATTGATTTGTTTTAAACGCGCATCGATTGCTGCTTGTATGGCCTTTTCATCAGCATCGTCTGGCAACTGATAGGTGATGTGATAGCTAGTGCCCATCGTCTCACCGATGAGGTAGTTATAATCTGGTTTTTGCTGGCAAGCGCTAAGGCTCAAGGCGCTGGTGAGACCAATGGTACTAAATAGGGTGAGGGTAATAATTTTATTAGAAGGTAGGAGCTGCATTGAATTTGCCATAGTATTTTTTAAAAGAAGTAAGGTGAATAGCGGTTGGGATATATTTTGGCTATTTTACACCGCTTATCACCTATAAGGCTAATGCATCGGCTTAAGTCTCGCCTATTTAATACACTGGACTTACTTTACTTGTACCTCACGAATAAGCTTATAGAGTTTTGGTGGTGAGACTCGGTTAATTTTTGTGGCCAGCTTTTCTTTGCTGCCTGCGACGATGATATATTCTTCGCCTTTGGAGAGAGCTTTGACGACTTGCTTGGCAAATGCTGTCGCCGTTAGTCCTTTGTTGGTGGCTTCGTCCATCGTGCCCTGTGTGCTACCATCGCCAGTCAAGGCATTGATAGAGACATTGGTTTGGATAAACCCTGGAAATATCGTTGCGACCTCTATGCCGTCTTCATGCAACTCAGCACGTAAACTATTGGCCCACATATGGATCGCCGCTTTGGCAGCTCCGTAAGCACCGCGATATTGCGTTCCTAATAATCCTGCCACACTCGATACCATCACTATTTTGCCACCACCTTGCGCGATCATATCGGGTAATACCAATCTGCTTAGACGTGTTTGTGCAAAGTAGTCGATTTCCATGATTTGACGTTCAACGTCCTCAGTGGTTTCCATAATCAGTGAGCGTTGACTGACGCCTGCATTATTAATCAGCCAATCGATTTCTCCTGCTTGTGTTTTGACAGCATCATAAGCTTCTTTTGCTTGCGCGGCATCGGCTATATCAAAAGGTACGATGATATGTTTTTTGCTATGTTTGCAGCGTTTTTTGACCGCTGCTAGCTTGTTTTTATCGCGCCCACTCAAGACAATTCTCGCGCCTCGTTTAGCAAAGGCAATGGCTAGAGCTTCACCGATACCGCTAGAGGCACCAGTTATCCAAATAGTTAAGTCTTTAATTTTAGTTTTCATAAGAATCCTTTCTTGTTCACATATGCTTATTGATGACATGCCCTAGTTTGGCTCATAAAAAAAGAGCCTCAATCGAGACTCTTAATTTATCATATATGATTTAGTTAATCATGGTAGCGTCATGACATAGCTTAACCATTGGGATTTAATCGAACGGTTTAACCATCCGTCTTAACCACCAAAGTCATCAAGCATAATGTTTTCATCTTCAACACCCAAGCTGTGTAGCATATCGATGACCGCCGCGTTCATCATCGGTGGCCCACACATATAGTACTCACAATCTTCTGGGTTTGGATGATCTTTGAGATACTCTTCTAATAACACATTGTGGATAAAGCCGGTATAGCCATCCCAATTGTCTTCTGGCAGTGGGTCTGATAAGGCCACATGCCACTCAAAGTTAGCAAACTCTTCTTCTAGTTGATCGTAATCTTCAACGTAGAACATCTCACGGATAGAGCGTGCACCATACCAAAAGCTAATCTTGCGATCAGAGTGTAGACGCTTAAGCTGATCAAAAATGTGCGAGCGCATCGGCGCCATTCCCGCACCACCACCGACGAAGATCATTTCAGCTTGGGTGTCTTTGGCAAAGAATTCACCATAAGGTCCAGAAACTGTCACTTTATCGCCAGGTTTTAAGCTAAATGTCCACGAAGACATCTTGCCTGGTGGGATACCGTCAGGGCCACGTGGTGGTGGACTGGCGATACGAATATTAAACTTAATTAAGCCTTTTTCTTCTGGGTAGTTGGCCATTGAGTAAGCACGAATCACTGGTTCGTCAACTTTTGAGACATATTTAAAGATGCCGAACTTTTCCCAGTCTTCTCTATATTCTTCCGCTATATCAAAGTCTTTGTAATGCACTTCATGCGCTGGCGCTTCTAGCTGTACATAACCACCTGCGCGGAAGTTAACTTCTTCGCCTTCTGGAATTTTGAGCACCAATTCTTTAATAAAGGTGGCGACGTTATCATTCGAGATAACTTCACATTCCCATTTTTGTACATCAAAGAATTCTGGGTCAATCTCAATTTCCATGTCTTGCTTAACGGCTACCTGACAGGCGAGGCGCATATGATTGCGAATCTCACCTTGAGTAAAATAGCCTTCTTCGGTGGGCAGAATAGAACCGCCACCTTCAATAACACGGCAGCGACACTGGGCACACGTACCACCGCCACCACATGCTGAAGACAAGAAAATGCCTTCACTAGCAAGTGTTTGTAGCAGCTTACCGCCTGCTGGTGTCACTACATCATTGTCGGGATTATCATTGATATGAATGGTAACATCGCCTGAACTGACCAGTCTTGAGCGCGCCGCCAAAATAATGGCGACCAGACCCATGATGATCAAGGTAAACATAGCAACGCCACCAATCGCCGTAGCATAATCCATGGTAGGTATCCTTAATCTATGGGGTAGGGGTGCGAGGTCATATAAATTGCCTCGACCCTCTACCGAATAAATGAATTAATTAGGTCAAATAACTGAGTATGGTTTTAAGCACAAGTCTTTAAATAAGTGAACATTTAAATAAGCACAGGCTTAAATTGACATACCACCGAACGACATAAAGCCAAGTGACATGAGACCAACGGTGATAAAGGTAATACCAAGACCCTGTAGTGGTGCTGGGATATCTGAGTATTTAAGCTTTTCGCGAATACCAGCCAGCACGGTAATAGCAAGTGCCCAACCAAAACCAGCACCAACGCCATACACCATGGATTCACCAAAGTTATAGTCACGCTCAACCATAAACAGTACGCCACCTAGGATGGCGCAGTTGACAGTAATAAGTGGTAAGAAAACCCCAAGTGCGTTATATAGAGCAGGTACGAACTTGTCTAGGAACATCTCTAGAATCTGTACCACCGCAGCGATAAGACCGATATAACTCAGCAAGCCTAAAAAGCTCAAATCGATATCAGGGAAACCTGCCCACGCCAGCGCACCATCTTTTAGGATGAACTGAAATAGTAGGTTGTTTAGCGGTACGGTAATTGCCATAACGACAACGACTGCGACCCCAAGACCAATAGCAGTGGAGACTTTCTTGGATACTGCCAAGAAAGTACACATACCTAAGAAGTAGGCCAGCGCCATATTCTCAATAAAGACTGAGGTTATGAATAAACTAACATAATGTCCCATTAGTGACCGCCTCCATGTGCCATGCCTTTAGATTGCGGCTTCATTACAAACTCAGCCTCTTCAACTTGTTCAGGCTTCCATATACGAATAATGACGATAAACATCGCAATAATAAAGAATGCAGAAGGTGGTAATAACAATAAACCATTAGGGACATACCAGCCGCCATCAGTTGCTGGCTGTAGTAAAGTAATGCCAAACCAGCTGCCTGAGCCTAATATTTCGCGAATAGTACCGACGAATAAAAGGACAGCAGAGTAGCCAAGACCGTTACCGATACCATCTAAAAAGCTGGGTACGGGCGGGTTGCTCATGGCAAATGCTTCAGCACGGCCCATTACGATACAGTTGGTGATAATTAAACCTACGAATACTGAAAGACCTTTGCTCACGTCATAAGCGACTGCTTTTAGTATCTGATCGACCACGATAACCAATGAGGCAATAATCGTCATTTGCACGATAATACGAATGCTCGATGGAATTTGCTTACGAATACTAGAGATAAAAAAGCTGGAAAATGCCGTTACCAAAGTCAACGCCACACTCATAACCAGCGCATTAGCGACCGTAGTCGTTACCGCCAACGCAGAACAAATACCTAGTATTTGTAGGCCAATGGGGTTGTTATCAAAAATAGGGGAAACTAAAATACTTTTTGTATCAGCCACGTTAAGCCTCCTTGCCGTGTGCTGCTGGTGCTATTGATGCCAGCTCGGTTACGGGATGCGTTTCTTTCTGAGTGAGCTTTTGGCTAGTTTGCGTATCAGTGCTTTTAAGCGTTTTGCCACTTTCTTCACGCACATGATCTAAATAAGGCTTATAACCTTGCTCACCTAACCAAAACTGAATCATATTACTGACGCCACGACTGGTCAAAGTCGCCCCACTGATACCATCGACCCAATTCTCTCTTGAGCCTGAAGTAGCAACACCAGTAGCAACATCGCCACTTTCGTCGTAAGAGTGGATACCAGTCCACATCGCGCGCCATTTTGGCTCTTCGATACGAGCGCCTAGACCTGGGGTTTCTTTATGCTCATAAAAGCTAATACCTTTGATGGTATTCATATCACCTTCAAGCGTTAAGAAACCATAAATAGTGCCCCAAAGGCCGTAGCCCTGAATCGGTAGGACGACCATTTCAGGGTCTCCCGCGTCATCGTTCTTGACATAGACTTTGGCATATTTAGGTTTGCGGCCAATACTAGCAGGGTCATTGTTACCTAGATCGTCGCTTAAGGCTTCGTTCTTAGTTGCTTGACTAGTATCATAAGTATTACGATCATCGATACCAACAGCCTTTAGGGCGTCGTCATCGAGATAGTTACCTTTATTTAAGTCAACAATTTCCACTTCAAAATCTTTGAAACGCTCAGCGACATCTTCATTGGTATCAGAGGCAGGATCAAACAAGCCTGCGGCGACCAAGATGTTTTTATTACGGTCTAAACGGGCGTTTTCGACTTGCGCCGGCTTTAAGCCGACGGCTGCGGCGGCAACCAATACTGAACACACCAAACATAGTATCAACGCTACGATGATGGTTTTTGTATTGTTGCTTTTAGGCTTAAGGTTACTTTTGGGCTTGGACATAGCGAACCCTCCGTGCAGTTTGGCGTTTGATATTTGCTTGGGTCACAAAATAGTCAAACAATGGAGCAAATAAGTTGGCAAATAGGATGGCAAGCATGATGCCTTCTGGGAATGCTGGGTTAATGACTCGAATTAATACGGTCATAAAGCCAATCAAGATACCATAAGCCCAGCGGCCTTTATTGGTATGTGCCGCTGATACTGGATCGGTCGCCATAAAGACTGCACCGAACGCAAAACCACCGATAACTAAATGCCAGTAGAATGGCAAACTCATCATCATGTTGTCTTCAGAGCCAATCATATTAAAGACCAGCGAAGTAGCGATTAGACCGATCACACAACCTGCCATGATGCGCCATGAGGCAATGCGCGTCCAAAGTAGAATCACAGCACCTAATAAGATAGCCAGTGTTGATACTTCACCGATACTGCCTTGCATATTACCTAAGAACGCATCGCTCCAAGTAATGGCATTACCATAAACATCGACGAAGTCTTGTGGGACGACGCCAAGTGCGGCAAGACCAAGCGGTGTTGCGCCAGAGAAACCATCAACCGCCGTCCATACTGAATCACCAGACATATAGGCTGGATAAGCAAAGTATAAGAATGCACGGCCCGATAGGGCAGGGTTAAGGAAGTTCTTACCGGTACCGCCAAAGACTTCTTTTGCCACAACCACACCAAAGATAATACCTAGGGCAACTTGCCATAGTGGAATATCTGGTGGTAGACATAGCGCAAATAGCACCGAGGTGACAAAGAAACCTTCGTTGACCTCATGGCCACGCACCACAGCAAATATAATCTCACAGAGGATACCGACCCCAAAGGTGACGATATAAATCGGTAAGAATTGCATTGCCCCATAGACAAAACTCGCCCAAATACTTTCAGGGTTATAGCCTGCCATATTAGTAATAACAGTGCGCCAGCCTTCAGGCTGCAAGCCAAGTTGAGCAACAGCAGTCAATGCTTGATGACCAATGTTGTACATACCCCAAAACATCGCTGGGAAGGTACATAGCCATACAGTAATCATAATACGCTTCAGGTCGATACCATCGCGTACATGGGATGAGGCGTATGTCGTTGAGCCTGGTTGACGTAAAAACGTATCAAACATCTCAAAGAGGGCATAGTATTTTTCGTGTTTGCCACCTTTGGTGAAAGACGGCTCCATACGATCGAACATATTGTGTAAAAATTTCATCGTGGTTAGCCCTCCAGCTCAATGCGCGTTAAGTTATCACGCAAAATATCACCGAATTCATATTTGCCAGGAGATACGAAGGTGCATAATGCTAAATCTTCTTCGTCCAATTCGAGTACGCCCAAATCTACCGCGCTAATGATGTCTTCGACAATCAGAGCACGCAATAGCTGCGTTGGTAGATAGTCTTGCGGCATGACTTCTTCATAAACTCCGATAGGCACCATCGCTCGCGGTGAGCCATTGCTCGTAGTAGTGAAGTTATATTTTTTGCCACCAAAAAACTGTGAAATGTAGATTGGCAGTTTAGAGAAGCGGTTTGCACCCGGTGTAAAGAAGTGGAACGCTGGGCGCTCACGACCTTCAGACAGGACACTGATTTGGTTATGAAAGCGACCAAGGTATGCGGTATTGCCAAACACCTTGCGACCCGATAGCACAGAACCTGAAATAATACGGTTCTCACCAGCCTCAAGCTGACCTTTGGTCAGTGCCGTGATATCCGCACCGCGCTCAGTGACGACCAAATGTGGATTGGTTACCGCAGGACCAGCAAGGCTGAGCATACGGCGGGTGTATAAGCGACCTGAAGTAAATAGCTTGCCAATCGCAATCACGTCTTGGTAGCCAATCGTCCAGACGCTTGTACCACGCATGATTGGGTGCAAAAAGTGAATGTGCGTGCCAGCCAGACCAGCGGGATGCTTACCAGCAAAGCTATGATACTCAGTGACATTATTAGTCGCAGTTTTGGCAACTGGCGTCAGCTGGGCATCACCATGATGGCAGACAAAGGTCTTTGGGCTGAGGGTAGATAGTACGGCAAGTCCGTCATTGAACGCTTGTAGCTGTTCATTGACCAGCAGCATAGGGTCAAATGCTAATGGATTGGTATCCATAGCGGTGACAAAGATAGCATGCGGGCGGGCACCGATTTCTGGAGCGCGGCTATAAGGACGCGTACGGAACGCCGTCCATTCACCAGAAGCAAGCAGTTGGGTTTCAACGACTTCAGAGTCTAAGTCAGCAAGTTGCTGGGAGTCATAGCGCTCAAAGTCTATTTCTTCACCGTTTGGGTCGACCGCAATAACAAGGCTCTCAAACACACGACGTTCACCGCGTTTAATCGCGACGACTTTACCAGCAGCAGGGGCAGTATAGATAACGCCCACTCGTTTTTTGTCTTCAAAAACGGGCTGACCTTTTGCTACTATGTCACCTTCTTTGACATTCATCGTGGGCTTCATACCCACATAATCATAGCCAATAATGGCGACATGTGTCGGTTGGTGCTCAGATATCTCGCGGGAGGGTTCACCGGTGATGGGTAAATCCAAACCTTTTTTGATGGTAATCATAAGCGAAAACTTAGTCCATAGTCTAAAACGATACCAGACGTCCTGTTTGGTATATCGGTAGCATGAATAACGGCATCATCAATAAAGTCATTTATCAACTCCAATAATAGGGCTGAAAAATTTCTCTAGATATGACACATCATAACTACTAGTAAGAGTATTAACGCTGACCTTAGACTCCTTAACAACACGTTAATGTCTTATTCGAATGACCAAAGTGACGACTGGCTACCAAGATGTATACTAAAACACTCCAATCTAATGCCACCCTCAGCAAGGATGATTTTAGATAAAATACAGTTTTACCATACGATTTATTAAAATCTTAAAATTTATAATATCTGTGTGATTTAAGCAGCGCTATTCATTCGAATGAATATAAGTGAGAAATACGTGATTTTTTAATACTTTGAGAAAGCTCTCTTTGAGAAAGCTATCTAAGCGCTGTTTAATGACCTATGATTACACTGTAAACTTAATTGCTCAATAACCGCAATTTATTGGCACAACCTTGAATAGGGTAATCAATGCTGCGCTGTCATTTACCTTGTGCTATTAGTAATCATCTTAGGTAGCAGACAATTAGGTTTTATCGCACAAATACAAATTTACCTAGGATTATACGCTAAACTGACCTAAAATTGCCAGTTGGTAATTGAATTTACCTAATGTTTACAGTGCCTCCAACTGTGAAAACTTATGGTTATGATTGTTCGATTTTTATAATTATGAATATAATGGGATAATTGTTTTTCACTTTCGTTATTTGTTCAATTCTTCATCATTATCTTTTTTAATTTGTTATTCTAAATTACCTTATTAAGCCATTATTTAAATGGCTTTCGTTCTGCGACTGTTAAAATTTCGATTATTTTTTATGATTAATCCCGCTCTTTAAAAGGAATGCTGTATGTGTGCTGTCCCTGTCATTATCCCTGCTATTGATTTAAAAGATGGTAAATGTGTGCGCTTAAAACAAGGTCGTATGGAAGACGATACGGTGTTTTCTGATGATCCAGTAGCCATGGCGGCGCGTTGGGTCAATGAAGGCGCGCGTCGATTGCATTTGGTCGATCTCAATGGCGCGTTTGACGGTATCCCAGTACATAAGCAAGTGGTCAATGACATTGCCAAAGCTTATCCGAATCTGCCAATCCAGCTCGGTGGCGGTGTACGCAATATGAAAACCATTGAGCAATATATTAGCGCTGGTTTGACATATATCATCATCGGTACCAAAGCCGTCGAGGATCCAGACTTTGTCGCCGAGGCTTGCCGCGAGTTTGCTGGCCATATTATTGTTGGTATCGATGCCAAAGACGGGTTGGTTGCGACCCATGGCTGGGCAAATGTCACTGATACTAAGGCAACTGAGCTTGCCAAGCGTTTTGCTGATGTTGGCGTATCGTCAATCGTTTATACTGATATCAACCGCGATGGCATGATGCAAGGCGTTAACGTGGAACAAACGGTTAACTTGGCTCGCGAAGGCGGCTTACCTGTGATTGCTTCAGGCGGCGTCACGGATATGAAAGATATCGAATTGCTCAAACCTTATGGTGATTGTCTCGAAGGCATCATCACCGGCCGTGCTATTTATGAAGGCACCTTAGATTTGGGTGAAGCACAGGTTTATTTGGACAGTTAATAACGGATAAAATATAGTTAGTCCTAAATAAAAAGAGTGCAGAGATTGCAGCGTGCTACTGGTATAAATTTTCCTTGCGTGCTGCGTTCCCAGAGGCTACGTAAAATCCATCCCAGTCGCACTGTATTTATTTTATAGTGGATTGTCTATACTTAAATATAGAGATCAGTAATCATATCGTTGATTCAATATATTTTGGATACCAATTTGGATACTAAGAAGGCGAATGACAGTACTACGAATAGTAGACTGAGCGAGTCTGACACCGTATCCGATTTATATAGGATTGACTATAGCAAAGGATGCTTATGGCCACTTACATTGACCGACCACTGAAGCGCTGTTCTTTAACAGCGTGGGGTCAGATAGTGTTGTTATTAAGCCTCTTTTTTACTTTGCCGGCTTATGCTGCTGCTGAAACTGAAGGTAATACCTCCGATAGTATAATAGCAGATACCGCAAAGGCGTTAGGGTTACCGGAGACGGTATTAACTCCTAGTACAGAAGCCGCTATAGACGATAGCGCGAAGGCAACAATTGATAATTCAGTTGCGCCTAGCGCCTCCGTTACTGAGCCTGTCAAACCGCCACCGGTTATCATTGGCGAAAGTACCAATAATGCTCAGATTGAAACGACCCCCACCCCGCAAAAAGACAACGAGATTGGTCAACGTATCAGTGGTATTTTTTCTGAGATAGAAGGTCTGCAAGCGGTCAATATCGACGTCACCCAAGGTGTTGTCACCTTAACAGGGGAGACGCCAAACGAGAAAAAAGCGCAGCAAGCGATCAATCTCACCAACCGCTTAACAGATGTGGTCACTGTAGAAGATAAGATTAATCGCACTTTAGACGTACAAGACAACGTCACAACAGTATATCAAGGATTAAAAGCCCAGTTCAGAACCTTCATTAAAGCCTTGCCGTTACTAGGCGTTGGTATTGTAATATTTGGTTTGGTGGCATGGCTTGGCAGTTGGTTATCGCATCGACAAAAGATGTGGCAACGCCTAACACCCAATCCATTCGTCGCTGAGCTATTATCACAAACCATTAAAGTTGTTTTTATTATTGTCGGTTTGATATTAGCATTGAGTTTGGTAGGGGCGGAGACTATTTTAGGAACGCTACTTGGCGGGGCAGGTGTTATCGGCATTGCGGTAGGTTTTGCGGTAAAAGACAGTATTGAGAACTATATTGCCTCCTTACTGCTTAGTATTCGTCAGCCATTTCGGGCGCGTGACCAAATTGTCATCAACGATAAAGAAGGTATCGTGGTACGTCTGACCTCACGAGCAACCATTTTAATGACGCTGGACGGTAATCAGCTGCGCATTCCTAACGCTGAAGTATTTAAAGCCACCATTCTGAATTATACCAAAAACCCCGAACGGCGCTTTACCTTTGAGCTTGGCGTTGATGCCAATGACGATCCGTTAGCGGCTATCAAAGTGGGACTGGATGCGCTACATAGCTTAGCGTTTGTGTTAGATGAGCCAAAAGCGATTGCGGTCATCGCCAATGTTGGTGACTCTAACATTATTCTTGAGTTTCAAGTATGGGTTAACCAAACAGAGACTGACTTTTTTAAAGCGCGTAGTATTGCCATTCGAGAGACCAAACATGCCTTAGAAAACGAAGGCTTTAGTTTACCTGAACCTATCTACCGCTTACGCTTTAATCATAAAGTTGAAAAGGCACTTGAGCACATTCAAAATACAAGTGACAGTAAAAAATCTGGCTCAGAGATGACGGTTACGCCGACCACACCTGAGCAAGTAGACGATACTATTATCGATGAAAGCACTGTGGATGACAAAGATAAAAAACAAGCCAAAGCCCGTGCTAAGCAAATCCTACAAAGCCCTAACGCCAATGAAGTGCTTGATGCACGCCCTGACGAAAAACTGATGGAAAAAGTCGAACAAGAAATTGCTGATAATACAGGTGAGACAGATCTATTGAATAGTAATAGCCCGCAAGAATAAGAATGACTGATAAATATTAAAAATGGGCATAAAAAATGCAGTAAAACGTATATGTAAATAATTATCCAAATATACGAGACATTTTATGCAAATGAAACATCTGATTATATTCGCGCTGGTCGGCATGGTGGCACTACTTGGCTTTAACCTCATTAATGGCAATCAACGTGAGAAAAATAGAGAAGTAATCGTGAGCAATGCGACGTCTGAGCAGTCTCCTAGCAAGGCTATAACTGAGACGGACAAGGTAGCAAATAGCTCGACCGATATCGCCAGCCAACCTCTTGGCAAACAGCCCAAAGCCATCCTTGATAGCGCAACGACTCAAATAGAGCAAGCACAACAAGCGGATCAACAACGCTTAGACCAGATGGGCAGTGCAGAGTAGCTTTAAAAACCAGCTGTCATAAAAATTAAGCATAAAAAAGGCTAACGATAACGTTAGCCTTTTTTATTATTTGACGTTGTTGTTAAACCTAGCTTTTCTTACTAGCGCCTTTACTGCGGCTAGCTGTTTTTTTAGCGGGGCTTTTCTTATCAGTGTCTTTTTTATCGGTGCTTTTCTTAGAGGAACCTTTTTTGGTTTGATTCATTTCGCTAGATTGCAGCTTAGCTTTTAAATCAAAGTCAATTTGTAATAGGTCCATGTTCACGCCAGCCACTTTTACTTTGACTGAGTCGCCAAGTCCGAATAACGTGCCTTTGTCTTTACCGATCAGCTGCTGTTGCTGCTCATCATAGACAAAGAAGTCATCACCAACATTGGAGATATGCACCAAACCATCAATGTAAAGGTCAGTCAGCGTAACAAACAAACCGAAGCTAGTCACTGTAGTCACCACGCCTTCGAACTCTTCGCCGACATGATCTTTCATATAATGACATTTGAGCCAAGATTCTACATAGCGTGAGGCCTTTTCTGCGCGGCGCTCTGTATCAGACGTTTGCGTACCAGCACCTTCAAGAGAGAAGTCCATCACTGGCTGCTTACTATTAGTTACTTGCGCTTTGATCGCACGATGCAACATTAAGTCAGGATAACGACGGATCGGCGAGGTAAAGTGGCTATATTCGTCATAAGCCAAACCAAAGTGACCGATATTGTCAGGCGAATAGTTCGCTTGCATCATTGAACGCAGCAGCATGCTATGAATACTAATCGCATCTGGTCGGTCTTTGGTCGCTTCGATAATACGCTGATAATCGGCTTGGGTTGGGCCTTCTTCTGGGAAGCTTAGACCGAAGTTTTTTGCATATTCATGGATACGCATCGACTTTTCGCCATCAGGCTTATCGTGGTTACGATACAAGACTGGCAGCTCATTTTTTAGCGCAAAGTTTGCGGCACACGTATTGGCGAGCAGCATACACTCTTCAATAAGTTTTTGAGCATCGCCACGAGTACGCGGTAAGATGGCTTCAATACCACCTTTTTCGTTAAACTTAATATAAGTCTCAACAGTCTCAAATTCCATTGCATGGCGTTCTTCACGCTTTTTGAGCAGTAGCTCATACAATTGGCTTAAGGTATCAACAGATTTTTTGACCGCTTTATTACCCGTTAACGACTTAGGTACATTGTCGTCTTTTGGGTTATCAAAATAAGCATTTACTTGGTTATAAGTCAGACGCGCTTGTGAATGCATCACACCTGGATAAAACTCATAACTGGTAATTTTGCCAGCACGAGATATTTTAATATCGGCAACCATACAAAGGCGATCACGCTCAGGATTCAATGAACAAAGACCGTTAGACAATACTTCTGGTAGCATTGGAATCACACGGTGGGGGAAATAGACTGATGTACCGCGCTCATAAGCGTCTTGATCAAGTGGCGAGTTTGGCGTGACATAATAACTCACATCAGCAATCGCAACTAATACACGATAGTTACCACCAGAGCGTTTTTCAGCAAATACAGCGTCATCAAAATCACGTGCATCTTCACCATCAATGGTGATAAGTGCTAGATCACGTAAGTCGGTACGACCTTTTAAGTCTTTGGCAGTAGGCTCTTGATACGCATTGGCTTGCTCTAACGCCGCTTCATTAAATTCTGACGGAATATCATAGTTGAGAAGGGTTGTCTCAATAATCAATTCGCGGTCGTTGTCATCAGACAATACTTCAGTGATTTTGCCAGTGGCAAATTCATGCTGGTTTGGCCAATCAATGATATCAACCTTGACAGGCGCACCTTGTTTGACATTAAGTGCTTGCACATTATCGTCAGTGACGGTAATCGGTTGATGATTGTTTGGGCTACCAAGCTCGACACAATAGCCATCTTCATCACGTGCTAATGTACCAATAAAGTTGTTTTGGCGACGTTCGACGACATCAACGATACGTCCTTCCGTACGACCACGATTGTCTGTGGAAGTACCGACTGCATCTACGGTATCGCCATTAAACACCCAGCGCATTTGCTTTTCATGTAAAAACAAATCTGGCATATCACTTAATAGTACAAAGCCAAAACCTTTTGGGTGGGCAGAAACCGTACCGGTGACGATATCTTGCTGGGTCACGGTGCGATAGCGATAAGGACGACCGTCGCGGTTTACTTGTCCATCACGTGCCATCGCTTTTAGGCGATTTCCTAACGCGTCAAACTGGTCTGGGTCATCAATATTAAAGGCTTTTGCCAATTGTTGATGCGTGACTTCGCCATGTTCAGTAATCGTGCTGAGTATCAGCTCACGACTAGGGATGGGATTGTCATATCTTTTTGCCTCGCTTGAGGCGTTTGGATCATTCCAACTCATAAATTACCGTATCTATTTTTAAAATTATTAATAGTAGCTATCTTAACACGAACGACGTTGTAATATCTTGCGTCAATTGTCTTATGTGTGTCTGGTAGCGAGGAGGAGCGGTCACCTTTGATAAGTAACCGCTGTCGAGATAAATCAAATATCGACATCGACCGTACTTGATTTATTGTTTATCTTTTTAGTGTCTATTTCTTTTGACACTTCAAGCACTGTGGTTTGATTCGATTTATCTAGGTATTTTTGGGCTTTATCAACCTCGGAGGTCAAGGTGTTGACCGTTTGTTTCATGTTTTCTAGGGCTTCAATTTTGTAGTTGCTAATCATATCCATCGTATCATAGACGTTATTGAAGGCATTTTGTAATTTATCAAGCTCAATGCTGCTGCTGGTGGCTTGCTCATGAATCTCGCCCGATTGGCGTTTCAGCATCGCTGAGGTCGATTCAATCAGGCTGCTAGTGGTTTTGTTCAAAGCAGTGATTTGATCAAGTACCAGTTTTTGATTGGTCATGGCTTGAGCTACCACAACGGCGGTACGCAGCGCAGAAACAGTGGTTGTCGTCGCGCGATCCACCCCTTTAATCAGCTCTAGATTATTACGGCGAATGGTATCCAGTGCTAAATAACCTTGGACGTTTACTGCTAATTGGGTCAAAAAGTCAGTATTTTTTTGGCGCACATAAAACAACATCTCTTCTTTAATAATACGCGCTTTTTCAGGGTCAGTCGCTTCAATAGCATAAACCTTTTGTTCTAGCTGCTCGTCGATTTTTTTGCCGACATAAACGTACTGACGAATAGATTGCATCAACTCCCACATATTGACTTTTTCTTGCTCAATCATGGCATTGTCTTTAAGCAGCTCATCTTTACCATTATATAGACTGGTCACAACCGCATTGATATGAGATTGTGCCGACTCGTATTGGCGAAAGTAATCTTGTACTTTATTACCAAAAGGAATGAGGCCGAAGAGCTTACGCGAGCTGGTCAGCTCTTTTTTACTCGGGTCTAAGTCTTCAACGATACCGCGTAGCTCGGTTAAAGACTTGGCGATAGGGGAGTTATCAAACAGGCTGTCATTGAGACTTTTTGCTGGCAAATCTAACATACGGTTAGAGACTTGTGCAGATTCGCGAATCTCTTTGGTACCCAAGTTATGTATAGATTGTACGTTTTGCTGAAATTCAGAACTGTGCACCGAATTATTGATGACGTGATCGACAAAGGCATCAACTTTGGCATCGAGTTCTGGGATTTGACTCTCATCCAGCTTGACCATCTGATCGGCTTCGCTTTTTTGTACTTCTTTTACAGGCTCAGGGGCGGACAAGGTGATGCTTGGCGTAGAACTATTTTCAGGTGGGGTTAACTCTTGCATAAAGTTTCCTATAATATTTAAAAAGGTAATGTGGTTATCACCGACAGGGATAGTCGTGGTATTGATTGTTGTTATGCTCTTAATTGTTTTTATTTGAATTATCTTTAAGAGTGATAGAACAGACCTTTAGATTAACTGGTAATGAAAAGGTTGAGAAGATGGGTTTTGTAAACTGAGTTTTGTAAGCTATTATCGGTTCAAAATAAAAGCGATACGATTGTAATAAAGTAAATAGTGACCTGCTATTGTGATAAGTTTTTCTTACTTACTGTTCAAAAAATCCTAACTTACTATATTTAAAAATAACATTTGAAAATAAGGGTTTGCTGGGTTGAATATTAAAAAACCATCAATATCCCGCAGCATATTGATGGCTTGAATTTAAATATCTATTTACACATCTATATAAGCTGACAGTTATAATAAATAGCAGCCTATTGAACAGACTATTTTTTCTTAGTAGGACCTAACAGCATACCCATTTGACGACCTTCCATCTTTGGATATTGCTCGACGTTTGCAATCTCAGCAGTGTCTTCGATAATGCGATCTAGCTGTTTACGACCAATCTCTTGGTGCGCCATTTCACGACCACGGAAACGAATACTGATTTTAACTTTGTCTTGGTCTTCTAAAAAGCTGACGATTTTTTTCAGTTTGACCTGATAATCGGCTTCTTCAGTACTAGGACGCAGCTTCATCTCTTTCAGCTGAGTTTGCTTTTGGTTCTTTTTAGCTTCTTTCGCCTTTTGCTTTTGATCATAGAGGAAATGCTTATAGTCCATAATCTTGCAAACAGGCGGCTTGGCATCTGGAACCAATTCGACCAAATCTAGATTGTCCTCACGTGCCGCTTTCATCGCGGTTTCGATATCGACCACGCCCATCTGTTCGCCGTCTTCTTTAACCAGACGGACTTCTTTGACATTGATATCTTCGTTGATGTTCAAACGGTTTGACTGTTTAATAGGTATTACTCCTCATCTGTTTTTGGGGTCTGTCGGCCTTTTTTAGCGACAGCGGTCTGTACTAAGGTAATAAATTCAGCAACACTCATGACGCCAAGGTTTTCACCTTCACGCGTACGGACATTGACACTGCCCGATTCGACTTCTTTATCCCCTAATACTAGCATATAGGGAATACGTTCTAATGTTTTCTCTCGTATCTTAAATCCAATCTTTTCGTTACGCAAGTCACTAATAGCTCGCAAACCAGCATTTTTTAGCTCGCTGACCACATTTTCGCAAGCATCGGCTTGTTTATCGGTGATATTCATCACGGCCACTTGTTGCGGTGCTAGCCAAACTGGCATCCAACCAGCATAGTTTTCAATCAGTATACCGATGAAACGCTCGAACGAACCTAAGATGGCACGGTGCAGCATAATCGGTACTTCGCGCTCGTTTTGCTCATTAACAAATTCAGCGTCGAGACGTTCTGGCATATTTGGGTCAACCTGAATCGTACCGCACTGCCACACGCGACCTAGCGAGTCTTTTAGACTGAATTCAATCTTGGGACCATAGAACGCGCCTTCACCGGGTAGATATTCCCAATCAAGACCTGAGTTATCAAGTGCATCAGACAGAGCCTTTTCAGCAAAATCCCAAGATTCATCGCTGCCGACGCGTTTTTCAGGACGGGTCGAGAGTTTCATAATGATGTTATCAAAACCAAAATCTTCATAAACCGCAAGAGTCAGTTGAATAAAGTCAGCGACTTCTTGTTGAATTTGCGCTTGGGTACAGAAGATATGCGCATCGTCTTGAGTGAAACCCCGTACGCGCATCAGGCCATGCAATGAGCCAGATGGTTCGTTACGATGACACGAGCCAAATTCTGCCATCCGTAATGGCAATTCACGGTAAGATTTCAAGCCTTGGTTAAATACTTGCACGTGACAAGGACAGTTCATTGGTTTTACCGCATAATCACGGTTTTCGCTCGACGTGGTAAACATGTTGGTTGCATAGTTACCCCAGTGTCCTGAGCGTTCCCATAAGCTACGGTCAACGATTTGCGGTGTTTTAATTTCTTCATAGCCATTGTCATATTGTACTTTACGCATATATTGCTCAAGTACTTGATAAATGGTCCAACCATTGGCATGCCAAAACACCATCCCCGGCGCTTGCTCTTGCATATGGAACAGATTGAGCGCTTTACCAATCTTACGATGGTCGCGTTTTTCTGCTTCTTCAATACGTTGAATATAAGCTTTTAAATCTTTTTTATCGGCCCATGCTGTACCATAGATACGTTGTAGCTGTTCATTCTTAGCATCACCGCGCCAATAAGCGCCTGACATTTTAGTCAGCTTAAATACTTTTAAGAATCGGGTGTTTGGTACGTGTGGACCACGGCACATATCGACGTATTCTTGATGATGATATAGACCAAAGGCTTCTTCACCTGGCATATCATTGATAAGTTTAAGCTTATAGTCTTCGCCGCGCTCTTCAAAGATTTTGATAACTTCATCGCGTGGCGTTATCTTTTTGATAACGTCATAGTCCTGCTTTATCAACTGCACCATGCGCTTTTCGATAGCTTCCATATGCTCAGGGGTAAATGGCGTTTCACTATAGATGTCGTAATAAAAGCCTTCATCAATGACAGGGCCAATAACCATTTTTACATCAGGATATAGCTGTTTGACCGCATGACCCAATAAGTGCGCACACGAATGGCGAATGATGTCGACACCATCGGCATCTCTTGGTGTGACGATTTCTACTTTGGCATCATGGGCGATAGGGTCGTGTGCATCCACTAGATGACCGTCTACACGTCCAGCGACCGTCGCTTTAGCCAATCCTGCCCCAATACTTTGCGCCACTTCCATGACCGAGGTGTTGCCTTCGAAGTTTTTTACGCTACCATCGGGTAAAGTAATCGCTACCATAATCTATTCACCTTTTTGAGTCCGTTGGCAGTGATGATTGCAACCATCAATCATATAACCGTAAGACTGCATCAATTATATCTAATCACTATGATATGTTGTAAGAGATATACACTACTTAAAAGCACTGAGCTCAGATATATATAGCATCGCGATTCATAGCCATTTAACAAGCTATGATCGAATCATTATAAGGAAAAGCGATCTACCTTCTATATAAAGACAGGCAGAACTACTATTAAGTAATGTCATAAAAGCGGCTATTATAGCAAAAACCGTCTATAAACACTAGATAGCAAGGGGTCAGTCAGCTTCTATATATATAGGTGCTATCTTGGTAAATATCAAGGAAGATAAATATAACTAGAGATACAGCGCAAGAGTTTACTAATAGTTATAATGTCATTGATACGATAAAAATGAGAGAATTTATCTATAAAGTAAAGCCCAAGAGCTTATTTAAAAGAACAGTTATAAGGTATCAGGTTAAACAATAAGGGGTTTTAGCCACTTTATTAGAATATGGTTTCAAGTAATTGGAAAATAACTTTACTGTAAGTTATTGAAAAATATAGATTGTTGTTCACCTAATGAAATTAATTCAAAAACCTGTCGAAAAGCGGTTGACACCCATCTCAAACCGTCTATAATACGCACCTCATTAGGGAGAACTGGAACACCTAATATGTAGATTACATATTAATAACCCAGCTAACTCATTGAAACAAATTAT
>NZ_RRYX01000286.1:0-380 GCF_014861375.1 Psychrobacter sp. FME5
AAGACCATTACCTCTGACAATGGTAAAGAGTTTGCTCAGCATAAGAAGGTGAAACGAAAGCTCTTTACTTCCTTCTTCTTTGCCGATGCTTATGCGTCATGGCAGCGAGGAACCAACGAGAATACCAACGGCTTAATCAGAGAGTTCTTGCCTAAGGGTTGTGACTTTAGACAAGTCTCTGATAATGAGATACAGGACATTGAGAATAAACTAAACAACAGACCAAGAAAACGATTAGGGTTTAAAACGCCTATGCAGGCGAGCCTTTCCTAAAAAGTGTGTAACTGCTTATAATCCACTAACAGGAGAATAAGCAATGACTAACCAATCTGACATCAAGAAACTGGCTGAGCAAATGGCCAGCAGCATGAAAAGCTTCG
>NZ_RRYX01000287.1:0-375 GCF_014861375.1 Psychrobacter sp. FME5
TTATCATCTGGGCGTTTGGTTTCTTGCTGACGTTATTACTCTCTAGTCGTCATGCGTGGCGTCTATTATTATCATTGGTCACTCTATTGCTTTTATTCACACCGCTACTGAATAGCCTAACCACTGAGCGTGGATTGCTTCACAGTATCTTGAGCTTCGATGTGCTGTTTATCAGCTTCGACGTTATGTTTTTTATTCTAGCGTTGCTGTTTGCTTATATCACTTATGTGGTCAGTTTTAAGAAAACGTCTCGCAAGCAAAAAATAAAGTCACCTAATCGTTCAAAGCTTCAGATGGGAAATTTATAGTATGTCTAACGTGCTGTTATCTGGATTGCTATTGGCATTTAATCTGCTAGGTATGATGGCATTAATG
>NZ_RRYX01000288.1:0-374 GCF_014861375.1 Psychrobacter sp. FME5
TCGCTCTCGCTTGCGCTTATATCTGGCTGAAATTATGAATGTTCAACACGCCCTAATAAAAACGTACTACTGGAGTGAATTTTTCTTGCTTGCTGTTCGCAAGCGTGACAGAGGCTGCGAAAAATTTACTCCAGTAGTATTCGTATCAGTTTTAAAGTGATTCAGCTATATTTATCTTTTATTTAAATCTTAGATTAACACATGAAGTGCAATACCAAATGTGAGGTGAAAAAAAGACCTAGATGCGCTAGCATCAAAGTTTTTATCCACCGACCAAAGTGAGATTGCAACCATGAACTATACACATCTAAGCCTAGGTGAACGATACCAGATTTATGCCCTTAAAGGGGCAAAACATAGTATTAAATTTATAG